>JAISWP010000095.1 GCA_031271065.1 Synergistaceae bacterium | reverse complement strand
GCCACTTTCCACACCCCCGGAGGGGCGGTCACGGGATCGCCCAGCCTGCCGCCGATATCGACGCCCCGGTGCGGCGACTTCCTGAAACTCTCCCCGGCGCCGAACACCGACGTCACCGTCCCGCCGCCGGGCAGGAACAGCCCCGTCAGCGTCTTCTCACTGCCCGCGCGGCTCCCTGAGGTCCCCGGAGCCGGCAGATTTTCGTCCGCGCCTGTGCTGAGGCGCTTTTCCCGGTCCTTCCATGTATCGGCGGTATATCCGTTCCCTGTGCCGGGATCCTCCTTCGTTTTCACGAAATCCTGATACCGGGAATTCCAGACATAGCCCTCCGCCTCCGCGGCCAGTACTTCGTAGCGCTTGTACTTCGACCATTTCTTCGGCGTCTCGGTCATATAGACATCCGCGAGCAGGCTTTTCTCCGTCAGAAGTTTTTCCATATCCGTGAGCGCCGCGCCTTTTTCTTCCTGCCTGGCGCGCAGCGTCTCCCGCAGCACCGTGAGAAACTGGGTTTTCTCGTAGTAGTCGACGCCGCCTTTCTTCCTGCCCTCTTGATTCCTGAACGCGTCGTCTACCATGGAATCGAGGTCTCCGGAGATCTTTACGCTCTCGAATTTCAAAACGCCGTCCAGGATATCCTTTCCGAAGCTCTTTATCGTCGACGGGGTCAGGAGGTCCGCGTACCTGGCAAGCTGGTTCGGGTCCGTGATATCCCCGCGCTTCACGGCGCCGTAGACGTAAAGGTACGTCCCGAGATCGTCCTGTTTCTCCCCGGGGGTCCAGAAGCGTTTGGCCATGTTCCTGGCCTTGACCTTCTGCTCCGGAGTCATGTCCGACGCCTCTATCTCCGCCGTTATCGTCCGGTAATCAGGGGCCGCCTGTATCTTTTCCCATATATCGCTGTACATGGCGTTCTCCGCCTCGGCCCTGAAACGCTTCTCGTCGGACGCCATAGCCTCATACCGCGCCCACACGGAATCCTTCTGTTCGATTGAAAGGGACTCGCCGGCGAAAATGGCCGTCTTTGCCGCCCGCTCGTCAGTCCCGAACTCCCGCCAGAAGGAGTCCGCCGCCGCCGCGGATATCCCCTTTGCCATCTCGCCGTCCAGATAATCCTTCGCCTTGAGGTAAGACGCGCCGGACAGGCTGTCTTTGTGTTCCTCGAGCCATTCCAGCGCGTTCCCGGGGTCTTCGCCGGCGATCCGGCTCAGGCGCGTCAGGGCGATCCGCTCCTCCATCTCCAGCACGGCGGCCTTCCAGGCATCAGGCCCCGCCCCTCGCATTTTGAGTTCGAGCGCCTGGTATATGAGGGCTCTCTGCTCCGCGACCGCCTCTTCGCCGGCGTAATCCCTTCCTATGGCGTCTATGCCTAAAGTTATCGCCGCGTCGGCCTCGGAATCCCTGTAAACCCGGAGCTGTCCGGCCTCCCATTTCTGATTGGCCTCGTAGTATCCGTTCCGTATCCGCTCCGCGTGCTTCATGAAGTTCGTCCCCGCCCGCCCGGAGAGCCCGCCGGCGTATTTCCCGGCGAGCTCGGTTATCCAGGCGTCGGAGTCCCCTGACGCGCCGCCGGCGTCTTTTCCCGTCCTCGTGCTGTAAATCCCCTTCTCGGGATTGTTATGATAATCGCTTACCTCTCTCTGGAACTGATTCAGCGTCTCGAGGGTATTGGCGTCCTCGAACTCCTGGTACTTCGCCAGCGCGGCGTCCGCGAGGTTTTTCACGTCCCGCCCGAAAGCCTGCTCCGCCGTCCCCTCCGAGGTCTGGACCTCCGGGACCCGTACGCCCGGAATCCCGTTCATTCCCAGCTGCCGTTCGTATACCGGTATGGCCATGCCTGACGCCCCCTATCTGGAAAAGAGCCTGTCGTAGCTCTGCACGGCCCCCAGTCCGCCCGTAAAACGCCGCGGCCCTATGGGAGAGGCATACTGGTTCGGGTCGACCTTTATCGCCCTGCTGCTCGTTGTCTTGCCGGCCATGGGGCTGACAAGGGACAGCAGTCCCGTGACGCCGCCCATGACACCGCTCCCGAGGGCGCTGTAGCCCTGGGATCGCAGGGACGCCGCCCGGGATGCCCCCTCGTACAGATAATTCTCCGCCTGCACGCTGTAGCCCCATGCCTCTCTGGCGTGATTCAGCGCGTTTACCGAGACGTCCCGCTCTTCCTCCCGGACCGACGCCTCCTGTATATCCTTCATGCTGCCGCTGTCCGTCTGTATCCCCGCCGCCGCGGCGGAGGCCTCCCGCCTTCCCCGCAGGATATCGAACTGACGCCTCATGCCGGCTTCCTCCGCGCCCCCGCGCTTTACCGCGTCGGACGCCTGAAAGCGGGCTATCCGGGCGTTCTGCTCCGCGGCCCGCATGGCGGCGTCCGCCTGGGCCTGCGCCGCCTTGTTCGCCCCGTATCCCTGATATATCTGCGAAACCGCTCCGACTCCGCTCAAAGCCGCCGTTATCGAACACATCCGCAATCTCTCCCCTCTCAGACCGTACGTTCCCAGTGTATCCTGCGGAACGGGAGGCCCTCCGCGCCGAAGGGCTCAGGCTTGTCCGCGGCGAACCCGAGCGCCTCGAGCCACCGCAGGGACGTTTCGTTTTCCGCGCCGACCCAGTTGAAGAGCTCGTCGTACCGCACCCTCAGGACCTCGTCCAGTATCCGTGCGCACGTTTTGTGAAACCAGACGGGATGATCGTATATGAGGTCCGTGCCCAGGAGCCATATGATCCCTCTCCGCTCCTGTACTCCCACGGCCCCCAGTATCACCCAGGGGTCCCCGTCCGCCTCGAAGGCCCAGCCGTCGTCAGTGTTTCCGATGCAGAATCTCACGGCCTCGTCCGGCGGGATGCCGTCCGCCGCCCGTATCTCCCTGACGTCGCACTCCCGCAGGCGGCCCGATATGACGGCGTGGCGCATTTCGAGCGTTACCGCCTCAAGCCGCGGCATGTCATCCGCCCGCCGTCACGGACGGCGATATCGCGAGCACTGTCAGGGGCTCCGCGCCGTCCGTCCGGATCTGTATCCCGGCGCCGCTCTCGAATCCGCTGTCGAGAGTGACGCGTTCCTCGTGGACCTCCGGGCCGTACCCGAGCGCGATTTTCCTGTCGCGCGCGCGCTCCCTGTCGCTTTTCGGGGCGGCGCGGGCTTCTCCGCTCCTGAGCGTGTAAAGCGTCACGTGAGGTATATGCTTTCTGGCCGCCATGAGGGAATTCCCCTGCCCGTCCAGGTTTATCCTGAGAGTTTCTATGAGGCTCTCATAGCTGTACTGTCCGGCGTCTGTGAATACCTCCTCCGGAGCCCTGGGGGCGAGGCGCTCTATGCCCCAGACCCCTTCGCGCCTCACGGCGGCCCAGAGTTCGCTGTGCTTCTCCGCGGGAACGCAGCAGATATCTCCTATGAATCCATCGGTCTCCTGCCGCGCCCACGCCGCCATCTCGTGCTCGGGCTCGAAGGTGCACGTGACCGCCGTGCCGTCCTCGAGGGCTATCCATATGAGCGAGTCCGGTATCTGCTGATACGCTATGCGCTCCGCCCTGCGGGCGGGGGGAGGCGAGTCCGCGCTCGTCTTCCATTCGAACAGGTGGCGGGAGAGTATAGATATATTGTTCCCGCGGTATCCGTCGTACTCGAACAGGTACTGCAGCGTCTCTATGTCCGTGCGCATAGTCTGGGCCATGACGACCTGCCCGCCGACTATGACCGGCTGTATGGGGGCGGAGCCTGTATTGCTCTGCCTGTGGGCCGTTATGGCGCTGGGAGTGAGGGCGCCGTTCTCCCCGTACCCGGATATCTTCCACTCACCCGTCGGAGTGAGCGCCAGTATGTCCGTCATGGCCGCCAGGGTGTGTATCCCGTCCATGTCGTCGCCCGCTATGGTTATGTTCACCGCGTCCGAGTCGATGAGAGGGTCTGAGACGCCGAAATTCGAGTAATCCCCTATTCTGCTGAACCATATCGTCTGGGGCTGCTTTCGGCTTCCCGCCAGGACATAGCGCTCCTGGTAGAACGCGGAGCACGCCGGATACCCGTCTGATCCCCCCCAGGCCCCGAGGCTCCAATCCACGGTGACTCTGTCCATTATCGGGGTCCCGGCCTCGAATTTATCCGGCTGCCACTCGCAGTCCGCCAGGGTTTCCGTCACTATTTCCCTGATCCTGTATATATTGGTTTTCGCGTAGCCCAGCGCCTCGAGCCTGTACCGTATGGTGCCGCCGGTGCACTGCCCCCGCACACGGTAAAGGACGTTCTCCTCGCTCTCGGCCCCGGAAAAGTCGAGGTTGCCCTCCTCGTTCGCATTGGCGCGGCTGTATTCCCGGACCGTGATCCAGTTCGTTCCGCTGTCCAGGCTTTTCTGCAGCTGGACAGTCCCGTGCCACGCGTTGAAGGTCTGAAAGTGCCACTGGTCCCCCACCTCCATCGCTTCGCTCTCGTTCCATTCCCCGTCAGCCGGCAGGGTCCCTTCGATGAAACTGCCCTCCACGGTGTACCGGAGCCGCAGGAGCCTCCCCTCCATATCCTGCGTGAAGTACGCTTCGGATGACTGGACCCGGTATTGACCGTTCGACAGGACAGCCAGGATTTTCATATCTATGTCCTCCCCGCCGCTGTCGTCGAGCCAGGGGCCTTTCCTGAACTCGAAGTCAGAAAACTCCCAGCTGGTGAGGGAATTCCTCCGGAGCAGCTTCACCGGGTAATCCCTGTGGGTGAGGAACAGCACATTTCCGCTCTGCACATATCTGACGTCCTTTATATCCGCGCCGGCGTAAGGGGACGCGATCTCCTCCGTCACCTCCCCGGTCTGGGGCCGCCAGACTCGGACCGTTCCGTCCCCCAGCTCGACGACCATGGCGTCCTCCCGGCTGTAGATGAACGGTATCAGGCGCACCGGGCAGGCGTCGGATCCCGCCGTCAGCGCCGGTCCCATCGACAGGAAGCCGGGACGCCTGGTCAGGACTCCCTGGGGCAGGACGATCATGTTCACCAGCTTCGCGAGGGCGATATTGTAAAAAGCCAGGTCGACCCTGGCGTGGAGGTCCGGGGATATCTCCCCCCGGGCAAAGGAGGGCTGAAGAGTCCTCATATCCGCTCCCTCTCCGACAGGTCATTGAAATACCCGTCCCACTGATAGACATGGGCCCTGACCTGCGGCCCCTCGTCTATCACCTTGAGCCTGTACGCCTCGCCGATCGACGCCTGCGCATACTGGGACATCGCCTGGAAGACGGATGCCGCGCCTTCGCCCATGATGGAAGGCGCCGTCTCGGCGGCGAGACGGGCGCAGAAAACGTCGCTGAAAAGCGCCGGCCACTGCGCCGTATCCGGAGACTTCGCCGTGTATCCGGCCGACACGCCGGCGTGATCGCAGGAAACCGACGTCCCGGACACTTCATAATCCAGCCTGGCGTGTCCGGAGGAAACCACCTCGATGAGCCGGAGACAGTCCGCCGGGAGCGCGTATGTATGCCGCCATCCCGGCAGCGCTTCGCTCATCTCCGCCAGGGCGGCGGACTTCCGGGCGAACACCCACGGGTACGTGAAAAGCAGGCTGTCCCGCACGAACCCGAAGTGTCTGGCGCACGCCACCGCCTCCTGCTGGGCTTTGTCCTCCGTCAGGCCGCCGTAGTCCAGGGCTTCGAGCATGGACAGCTGATTTTCCGTCAGCGTCAGCCGTTTCCCGGCCAGAAACCCGAGCGTCCTTTCGCAGAGCATGAATACCGACATGCGGATCACCGCCTTCGTTAAAAAATATAAAGACAGAAAAATAAAGACGCGGGCTCCGTCCGCACCCGGAAGGGTCCGGGACGGAACCCGGGGCGCTACGAGTTTGTCTGCGGATCCAGGATAATCCCCGCTGTGAACTTCGAGCAGGTAATAGCGGCGCTCGCGGTCATTTTCAGCCTGACGAACCGCCCGCCGTGAAGGGGAGCGCGCGCGAGCACGACCTTCCCCTTCGCCAGGTCGCCCTTGCCCAGAACCGGCGTGGAGAGCGGGACAGCCGCCGGCGAGGCGAAAGCCGCGTCGTCGGAGAACTCCAGCGTGAAGGATATCGTGGGGCTCCCGGTCGCGGTGGTGTCGGCGAGACTCTCGATGAACACGTACGAATCCCTGCCCCTGAACCCTCCGGGGCCGAGGTCGATTGCGCTCCCCTGCACACCCCCTGTGGAGGCCGTCACAGAGCCTTCATAAATAAAGCACAGTTCACGATCCTTGATCATTTATGATCTCCTCCGTTTCTTTATGGCGGGACTCAGGCGGCGACCGCCGTCTCATCCTTAAGCTGGCAGTCGTTGCTGCGGATCGGGATGCCGGAGAACCTGAGTATCCTTGTGCTGCCCTCGACGTCGCCGTAGCTCATGGACATGTTGCTCTTCTTGAACGCCGCTATCTCGAGGATGGTATAGAGGTCCGGCGAGACGTACATCACGATTCTCCCCTGGGACGCCTTGTAAACGCGGTTCTTCGCGGTGATGAGCAGGTCAAAGAGCTTCTGCTGGGCGGCCGGGCCGTCCGTTTCGTCCCTGAGCTCGTCCATGTCGATGTTGCAGAGCCGTGCGGCATACCTGTGATCCCGCAGCTTGAGCCCGGCCATCCAGCTGTAGTCAGTCACGTGAGCGCGGAACATGTTCCCGTCCTTGTCCGGTATCAGTTCGTTCGCTTTGGATATTTTGCTGAGCCCGCTCTGGGAGTTCTTCGGGTAGATGCCCGTGCACTCGTTCGTGTCCCACTTGACGAAGTAGACGGACGTGAGATTGGCGCCGCTCCCTTCGAAGTCCACCACTTGGCGCGCCTTCTCGCCTGTGAGCCTGCCGTATCTCGACGCCAGCCCCAGTATGCCGCTGGTGTCCGTTCCGTAGATGAATTCATACGCGAGCATTTCGCCCAGCTTCGCTATATGCGGGCGGGCTTCCGACAGCAGGTATTCCGCATGGCTGGGCGCGAGGGACAGCTCCATCATGTCGACTATGCTGCGGGACGCGAACTCTATGCAGGTGTCCGTGTGCGCCTCCTTCTTCGACGCGCTGGACTCGATGCCCTGGTTTATCATCCTCGTCTGCGCCCTGGGCATGACGGAGCGCCTGAAATGCACGTCCCCGGTGATGAGGTTGCCTCTGGCCCAGGACATGTCCTTCAGGATTTCCTCCTCCTGAACCAGCACCTCGGCGACTGAGGCAAGCTCGCCGTCCCCCGGCGCCATGCTGTTTTTGAGGTCCATGAGCGTGAGAAATTCGTTCAACTGTGTCATCTCCTTTGTCTGTGATGTCTTTTATTTCCGGGCGGCAGACGCGGCAAACTCCTCCGCGTCGGCGTTCGGCAGATTGACGCCCTCCAGCGAAGCGGCGAACATCCTGTCGGCGAGGCTCCCTCCCCCTCCGGACGCGGGGGCGGCTGCGGATGTGTCCTCGCCGCATATCCTCCCGGCCCTGTAGCATATCCTCGCTATCTCAGGATGTGTGTCGAGGCCGTAATCCCCGAACAGCTTCAGGGCTGCGGGGGTCATGACGGCGTCCCGTCCGCGGTTTATTACGGACACGTTCCGATCGAACTTCTCTCCCCCGTACTCGGGATCCTTCAGCGCCTCTTCCTTCCACGCCGCGCGCCGCTGAAGCAGCTCCGCGTCAATGCCGGCCAGGAATTTCTCATTCAGCCCCGCCTGCAGG
>JAISWP010000074.1 GCA_031271065.1 Synergistaceae bacterium | reverse complement strand
ACCATCGAGACGGGAACCATGCGGAGCTTCGTCACCAGCTCCTGGATATCCCCGGAAATACGGCCCAGCTGCGAGAGCGGTTCCTCGAAGGATTTCAGCCGCGACTCCTGCACCAGACGCTCGATACGGGCCCGCCCTATCACCAGTTCCCCGACTAGGTTCATCAGTTTGTCGAGGCGCCCTATATCAACCCTCACCGTCCTGCTTCCCGTCTTGGCGTCCTTCTTCGACGCTGCGTCGCCTTTGTGGTCGCCGCGGGGAGCGGGCGTCCGGACGGCATGAGGTTCGGCCTCGGCCTCCGGCGGCTCGGAGGGCGTTTTTCCCTCGGCGGGAGGCGGACCTTCCTCCCCTTTCCGCTCCGATTCCTTCAGCTGTTTGAAATCCAGTTCCCGTCCTTTTACCTCAGAGACCTCTCCTATGCGGGAGACCTGCGAGATGAGATTGTCCATGGGGTCCCGGGAGGCGACGCAGATGGTGAAATCATGGCCGAAGGCCTCTTTTTCCAGGTCTTCGACAGACGGCGCGGTCTTGATGATGTCGCCCAGGTCGCCGACCAAGGTAACCACCATATAAGCGCGGGCAGCCCGGAGCATACAGCTGTCGTCCAGCGTCACTTTCAGCTCGTAGACCTGCATGCCCGCCGTTTCCGCCGAGGATATCCAGTCCATCTCCTGATCTGTCAGAGCCGCGCCGCCGGCTTCGGCGCCGCGGGAGGCTTTATCTTCAATGAACTCCTGCGCGCCAGGCACTGCGTCCGCGACGGAACCCTGAGGATGGTCCCTGCGCTCGTGCAGCACTTTCGTCAAATGGTCGGAATCGACGTCCTGGTCGCTCTGTCCTCCCCTGATGGCGTCAACCATTGCGTTGAGAGTGTCGAGGCATTTGAAAAAAAGATCGACGTCCTCGGATGAGAGCGCCAGGCTCCCGGCCCTCACAAGCCCCAGGAGGTCCTCCATGGCGTGTGTCAGTGCCGCCATCGAATTGAAACCCATCGTCGCGGCCATTCCCTTAAAAGTGTGGGCCACACGGAAGATCTCGTTGATCATATCCGTGTCGCTCGGATTCTGCTCGGCCGAAAGCAGCAGCTCGTTCAAATGTTCCAGATTATCGCCTGCTTCATCCAGAAAAGCGCCCAGATACTGATTCATATCCATGCTGTCCGACATATTTCCCGCCTCCTGTTACTATTCTGTCTATATGATAATCGTTTAGAGGATTTATCAAAATAAAAATTATTTGGCCGTGCGCTCGAGAGCGGAGGATATCTCATACAGCGGAAGGACCTCGTCCGCCAGACCCGCAGAGATGACCGCTCCCGGCATCCCGAATATGACGCTTGTCTCCCTGCTCTCCGCCACCACATAAGCGCCCTTCGAACGCAGCAGCCTGGTTCCGTCCAGGCCGTCCTTGCCCATACCGGTCAGTATCAGCGTCAGCACGCTGCCTCCGACCACCTCCGCCACGCTGCCGAAAAGAACGTCGGCGGAAGGGCGGACAGAACGCACGGGAGGCGTTTCTGTCAGCTTGGTCACAAGGCTGGGGCCATTTTTTTCGACTATCATGTGATAGCCTCCCGGGGCGACAATGACGGACCCTTTGCGCACCGGCATCCCGTCGCACCCTTCTGTGACTGTCAGCTTGCTGCGCTCGTTGAGGCACGCCGCAAAGGACGTCGTGAATCCCGGCGGCATGTGCTGGACTATCAGCACCGGCATCGGGAATGAGGCTGAAAGCCTCGGTATCACCTGCTGCAGCGCCATAGGACCTCCCGTAGACGCGGCGACTACCATGAGATCGAACTTGCGTTTTACGGACTCCCTGTGAGGAACCGCGGATTCGTACGCCGGAGGAACCGCGGGCGCGGCGCCCCTTACGTGCATAGAGGCCCTGCTGGCCGCGAGGACTTTCTTCCTCAGCTCGTCCCCGACTCTGTCCATGTCGAGGGAGATGGTGCCCGACGGTTTGGTCACAAAATCGACGGCCCCGATATCGAGGGCCTGCATGGTGATATTGGCTCCCTCTCTGGTCAGGCTGCTGACCATGACCACCGGGACCGGCCTTATCTCCATGATTTCCTTCAGCACATCTATGCCGCTCTTGCCCGGCATCTCTATATCCAGGGTAACGACGTCCGGGGATCGAGTCCTCACGGCCTCTATCGCCTCCGCACCGTTGCGGGCCCTGCCGATCACCTCTATCAGCGGATCTTCAGAGAGGATATCGTTTATTACTTTACGCATAAACGCGGAATCATCAACTATCAGAACACGGATTTTCTCAGGTTTCTTCATAACTCTTCCCGCCACATTATCTCCTGCTGTCTGATGAACTCGAAGAGCTTCTTCTCCATCCTCGACGAAAGCGAGTCAAAACCGACTCCTACCTCCCACGAATCGCCGGTTTGCACGATGCGTGTAGTCCTGCCCAGAAGCATATACTCATTTTCCGCCAGGACGAAATGTACGAGAATCCTGTCGTCGGATTCGAAAATCAGGTCCCCGGCGTCGGCGCAGGATATTTTGAAACGATATCCGCCGAGGCTGATATCCATCGTTTTGGCGGGCAGCCATTTGGAGGACATGGGCTGGGATACCTCACGGCCCAAATGGTATATCATGATATTCCAAAAACACGATACCCGCAGGAACTGCCGCCGCTGTATGCGTTTCGGCCAGTCGAAAACGACGGCCCACATTATCGGCAGGCCGCTCTGCATGTCGACCCGCCGGACCGACATGGGAAAGACATAAAGAGCGCTGCCGTCCTCCATGACGAAGTCGAAGTTCAAATCCCTGTAAGCCGGGAGCAGAGCGCCTCCAAGCAGAGGATGGGCGAACCCGACCGAGTCTCCCTTGAAATCCTCGACGCGGGAAGCGTACCGCCCTTTGTAAATGCCGGCGTTGATCACTATTTCGCCCTTTATGCCGACCTGCATTTTGTGTGTGTAATCCTGAGCCGGAACATCGCTCAATTTCGCCACGTTATCACTGCTCCCTGTTCCCGCCCTGACGCAGAAGGCGCAGAAGGAACGTGTCCTGTCTGACCATGCGTTTCGCGATCTGCCCCTCTTCCGAAAAATCGAAAATCTTCTGAGCCAGGCTCCTGAAATAAGGCACCGCTGGCGAGGAACCTCCTCCCAGCAGGAGCGGCCGGCGCTTTTTCACCGATTCCCTGAGCTCCGAGTCCCACAGGACGCATCCCAGGTATGGGACTTTGAAATCGAGGAACTGTTCGCTGGCGGAAATGATCCGCTCGGCCACCGAAAAGGCCTCTTTCTCGTCGCTGGCCATATTCACTAGCAGAGCCGCGTTTATCTTGCCTCCGGTCGTCTGGCACAGGGATTTGAGTATGCTGTATGAATCCCTGATCGCCGTTGGTTCCGGCGTGGTCACGAGAAGGGACAGGTCGGACGCCGTGGCGAACGACAGAACGTTTTTGTGTATCCCGGCGCTGGTGTCCAAAATGAGCAGATCGGTCTCATCTTCCAGGAAGGAAAGACGGTTTATCATCCACGACTGCCTCTGCTCATCTATATCCGCGAGCTCTCGCAGG
>JAISWP010000041.1 GCA_031271065.1 Synergistaceae bacterium | reverse complement strand
AACAGCATCCTCGTCCGTTCGTCCGCGCTGAGCTGCTTCAGACGGCCCACCGTCATCTTCATCTCTTCCGTCTTTGCCGCAAGCATATCGATCTCCTCCTCCCTCTCCGACCTTATCAGTCGGAGCCAGTCCAGAAGCTCGCCCTCTTTCACATCAGAGCCGGACGTTTCCGGCAGCTTGCCCAGTTCCAGGGTGTGTATCTCCATCACGTCCGTGAACAGGACGCCGCTGTCTCTGTCGTACAGCCTGAATATGTGGTGGTACGATCTGCCGGGGCCTGCGTTTACTTCACTTCGTAGACCCAGCCGAACTTATCGGGTTTCGCGCAGGTCTGTATTCCCGTTATCTCGTCGTAGAGCCTGGCGGCCACGGGGCCGATTCTGCCCTCGTTGAACGTCATCACCAGGTCCTTCCACTTGAGTTCCCCGATGGGGGATATCACGGCGGCCGTTCCCGTGCAGAAGGCCTCCGAAGCCTTGCCCGCTTTGTGGGCGTCGGCGAGTTCCTGTATGGATATTTTGCGCTCGGACATTGGCATGTCCCAGCTTCTGACCAGTTCCATTACGGATTTGCGGGTCACTCCGGGCAGTATGCTGCCGTTAAGCTCCGGGGTCACGACCGTGCCGTCTATGACGAAAAATATGTTCATTCCGCCGACTTCCTCGATATACCTGCGCTCGACCCCGTCGAGCCAGAGCACCTGTGAGTAGCCCGCCGCCTCGGCTTCCTCCTGGGATTTGAGAGACGCGGCGTAGTTGCCGGCGCACTTTGCGAACCCGGTCCCGCCCCGAACCGCTCGGACGTATTTGTCCTCCACGTAGATTTTGACTGGTTTCAGTCCATCCTTGAAGTACGCGCCCACGGGAGAGAGTATCGCGGCGAAGATGAAGGAACGAGACGGGTGTACGCCGAGGAATACCTCGCTCCCGATGATGAACGGGCGCACGTAGAGTGACGTGCCGGGGGCGTCGGGCACCCAGTCCGCGTCGGTGCGGACGAGTTTCGCCACGGCCTCCAGCGTCGCTTTCTCGTCGATTTTGGCGATGCACATGCGCTCGCAGCTTTCGTTCATGCGCGACATGTTCTGATCGGGCCGGAACATCACTACGCGGCCATCCGGAGCCTTGTACGCTTTGAGCCCCTCGAATATCAGCTGTCCGTAATGGAGGCAGCATGTCGCGGGGTCTAGGGCAAGAGGCCCGTACGGCACTATGCGGGCGTCGTGCCAGCCTTTTCCTTTCGTGTAGTCGATCAGAAGCATGTGATCCGTAAACACCGTCCCGAAGGAGACTTTGGAGAGCTCCTCGCCGGTGAGGGGCTTTTTGGGGTTTGGATTTTTTTCAACGCGCACTTCCATTATGAAATCATTCCCTTCAATATACTTCAATGTAATTCCCATTCTGAATCAACTTGCCTCCCGCAGGCTGATTCAGAATGGCGGCAGAGCCGCGCGCCCGCATGACCTGTCACGGTTCGAACGCGAAAGCCCTCTCGAATCCGCTGCGGATGGCTTCCGCTATTCTTCCGCTCCTCGACGCGTTTCCTACGGCAAAGACACGATGAGCCCCGAATTCACGCTCGAACTTCTCCACGGCCGCGGCGTCGGGGCTCACCCCTAAAGCCAGCGCGACGCTGTCCGCTTCCAGGGAT
Organism: Synergistaceae bacterium; assembly: GCA_031271065.1. GTDB lineage: Bacteria > Synergistota > Synergistia > Synergistales > Synergistaceae > JAIRKI01. The sequence continues at coordinate 8,982 of JAISWP010000041.1, read as the reverse complement.
ACGTCGGAGTCCCCGTGTTTCAGCATGATTTTCAGGGACGAACCGGCCCGCTTTATGGACACAAGTCTGTGGGACGTCAGTATCGCTGGGTTTCCCCTGTTTATACGGCCCATTATATCGTCCAGCACCACCGCGAACAAGCCGGGGCCGACACGGTCCATCATCTCGACAAGGATGAGTTCGCGGCCCATTTCGGTGAGCATGTCGGCCGCCTCGAGCCCTGTGAGGCCCGTGCCTATCACGGCCGTTCTCCCCGCAGGTTTCGCTTTTCCCATGATGAAGTCCTCGGCCGTGAATACTCCCTCGCTCCTTATGCCAGGCAGATTCGGCACTACAGGGGACGCGCCGCACGCCACGAACACCCCGAGGGGCGACAGACGCCGCACTGTTTCCGGGGTCGCCTCGGTATTAAGCCTCACGTTCACCCCGAGTTTATCCAGGGCGTCCGCCATATAATCCGTGAGTTTGGTTATGAGCTCCTTGCGGGGAGGCTTGTCGGCTATGTTGAGGGCGCCCCCCAGCGCCGGTCCCTTTTCGTAGAGGGTCACTCTGAAACCGCGCTCTGCAAGCACTCTCGCGCACTCCATGCCGGCCGGGCCTCCGCCCGCCACCACAACAGGGCGCAAATCCCCGTCACGCCCGCGGCTTTTCAGGATATATTCTCTGCCCATGCGCGGGTTGACCGCGCAGGATACGGAATTGCCGTGCACGAGAAGGCGTTCGCGGCAGTACATGCACCCTATGCACGGGCGTATCTCCTCGGGTTTCCCCTCCAGGGCCTTTCTCACGAAATCGGGATCCGCGATGAGGGAGCGCCCCAGAGCGACGAAGTCGCAGACGCCCTCTTTCAGCAGGGATTCGGCGAAATACGGGTCCTTTATGGTGTTCGTCGCTATGACGGGTATAAAGAGGGCCTCTTTGAACGCTCTCGCAACGTGTTTTTTCCACCCGGGCCTGCAGGAGTACGGATCGCAGTTCGCGCTGCCGTTCAGGGCGCTTCCGTTGCTGATGTTGATGGCGTCTATCCCCTTGTCCTGTAGATGACGCCCTATGGCGAGTCCGTCTGCGAGACCCAGGGTTCCCGGCACCCCGGGGGTCATTTCGTCGCCGCATATGCGCACCGACAGGGGGAACGAGGTTCCCAGCTCGGCTCTTATGCCGTCTATTATCTCGTCGATGAAGCGCATGCGCCCCTCGAAACTGCCGCCGTATTCGTCCGTGCGCTTGTTGTAATACGGGCTGAAGAACTGGCCTATCAGGTACGAGTGCGCGCCGTGAAGCTCCACTCCGTCGTAGCCAGCCTTTTTGCACCTGATTGCGGCTTCGGTGAATTTCCGCACGATCGCGGATATCTCACCGACTGTCATCGGCCGCGGCGCCGGAGCCCCGGGGACCGCCGGAACGTCGGAGGCGGATATGGACTGGCGCCCGGTCAGCGCCGGTTTCGACGTGCTGCCGCCGTGATGGAGCTGGGCGAATATCAGCGCCCCGTGCCTGTGGACCGCCTCGGTGAGCTGTTCGCATGAGGCAATGTGCCAGTCCTGGGATATCCTCAGGTTGTAGTTCGTCGGCACGCTGGTGGTTTCGTCGACGCCGGTATATTCGTTTATCACGAGGCCGACGCCTCCTTTGGCCCGCTCCTCGTAATAACGGATGAGGCGCATGGAGGCCGTGCCGTCGTGGTTCGCGAAGTCCGTCCCCATTGGAGGCATCACGGTCCTGTTCCGGATAGTGAGCCCCCCTATGCGCCCCTTTTCGAACATGCGCTCGAAGGTCATTCCGAGTTCCTGTTATGGCTGAAATGCCCCGAGTTCGCCCTGGGCGCTATGGTGCTGACCCATCTGTTCGTGTAGTTGAAAAATCCCGCCACGTAGGCGGCCTCCAGTATCTCATGGTCGCTGAAACCCGCCCTGCGGAGTTTATCCACCTGATCTGAGTCTATCTCCTGAGGGCGGGTTGTGGCGAAATACGCGTAGTCGCAGAGGGCGCGCTGTTTTTTCGTCAGTTTCGCGGTCCTGTAGTTGTACGTCAGGCGGTCGACCCATTCCGGATCCCCAGTGAGTCCCCGCAGCGTGTCGCTGTGAGTGGTGAGGCAGTAGGAACAGGAGTTGGCGGATGAGACGACCAGTCCCATCATCTCCTTGTCCGCGTTAGAGAGATAACAGGTCTCCGGGGTAAACAGCGACGCCTTGAATTTGAGGAAACCCGTATACTGAGCCGCGTTGAGGGGCAGCACTTTAAACAGGTTGTTTATGAAGCCCCAGTTTTTCTCCATCGTCTCGGTGTTTTCGGCGAATATCTCGTACTGCTCGTCGGTCATGTCCTCCCTCGACGGTTTTTCAAGGAGCGACAGCTGTTCGTCGAAAACGAGCCGGGAACGTTTCTTCGGGCGAGGCATGGTCCGCTCCCTACTTAGGGGCGATCGCAAAGACTCTGGCCGGAAATCCGGTTCCGCCCCTGAGCCTTGGGAATACGACGAATACGACAGCGCCCACGGGCGGCAGCTGGTCCAGGTTCTTCAGAAGCTCTACGTTCAGCCTGCCCGCTTTCAGTATATACGCCTCCGCCAGAAAACCGGTCTGGGCTTCGCAGGCCGCCGGGTCCGTGTCGGGGGTCTCGTGTCCTATCGCGCCGACACGCCGCTCGTCGGCCAGCCACTTGACGCAGTCCAAGTCCCATCCGGGGTAGTGAGCCTTGCCCTCGGAGTCGTTGTTGTCTATCTCCGACGGTTTGCGGTGCGACCAGTCGCTGCGGAAAGCCACGAAAGCCCCCTCAGGAATCTGCCCGTACTCCGCCTCCCACGCCAGGACATCCTCTTTTGTGAGGGCGTAGTCGTGGTTTGCCGCCGATTCTTTCGATTTGTCTATGACGCAGATGGGAAACGCCAGCTCGTCCGCCCCAATGGCCTCCATAGACCTGCCGTTCGCGTCGAAATGCGACGGTACATCGACATGAGTCCCGTACTGGCCGGGTAACGTGTACTCGAATACCTTCATCGGGGCTGCGTCGAAATCGAACAGCTTTTTGACGCCAAGGGGCTGGAATCCGTACCAGTGTGGGGTTTCCGGGCTCAGTTCGTGGGTCAGGTCGATCCATTTGCAGTTTGACTTGAGGTCGGACAGCTGCTGCCAAAGCGATAGGGTGCGGGCGGGGCTCGACACGATTGATTCCTCCTCATTTCCACATTGGGTATTTGGGTTTTGTGCGTAAAAGTATAACGCACAGATATTTTTTTTCAACATAATTCTGATTCTCATTGCCCCGGCGGCCGGCCTGAAAACCCCATCCCGGATTTGCTTGTCTGATATGGGCCGGCAGTTCCGCCGCCGGTATTTTCGCTAGTATCCTTTCATTTCGTGGGAGACTTTCCCTCCCCGGGCCGCTGCCATCACAAAAGCCCACAGTCGTTCGCATACGTCCTCGACCGGTTCTCCCTCGAGGACCGTGCCGGCGTCGAAATCCGTCCAGTTCGGGTGTTTTCGCGCTTCCTCGCTCGACGCGGCGATCTTGATGGTTGGAACCACGGAGCCGAACGGGGTTCCGAGGCTGGCGGCGAACAGTATCATCTGGGCCCCGGCGGCGGCAAGGGACGTACAGGATGTGGGGTCGCCGCTGCATACCGGCGTCAGCTGGATCCCCGGTTCCGATACGGGAGTCTCGCCGGAACGGACGATGTTCGTGACGGGAGACTCTCCCATGCAGGAGAGCGCCGCGGCGCATTTTTCCTCCGCTGTCGTGATTCCGCAGCCGAGGTCCTCGGACGAGATTGAAACCGCCGCCCCATTTTCCCCCGCGAGGGATGAAAATTCGTCGTAAACTGATTTTTTCGTCATTTTTCCGACTATGACACCTGGGAAGCGAAACATCTCGGGAGAGCAGGGCATGAGGACGGATCCGCCCTCCGACGAGAGGCGGTCGGCAAAGAGCCCCAGAAGCGGGTTAGCCGATATCCCGGCGCATCCGTCGCTGAAAACCATCCCCACGCAGAGGCGGGAGAGGGGAAATTCCTCCCTCACCCTGGGAACGGCGGAAGCGAGGTCGTCCAGCATTCTGGGCGTCAAGTCCTCCGAATTTTTGCGGAGTACGGTGAACATCGCGCGGCAGTCCCCCTCGATCGCCCTGCTGTAAAGATCGGACGCGCTGATATTTTCGCATCCCAGCCCGACGAAAAGCACCCCCGCCGCGTTCGGGTTTCGCGCAAGTCCGGTCAGAACGTCAGAGACAGCCTCGTCCCCCTCGCATCCAAACGGGTATTCCACCAGGCGCACCGAGTCTATCCAGTAGGGTTTGTGATAGTTTTTCAGGATATACCTGAGTTCTTCCCGTATACATGCGGCGGAGGAGATGACCCACAGGTCGCTGCGGACGCCGGGCCGAATCGCTCCCCGTCTTCGGTACCCCATGAACGTGCCCTTTGAGCTTCCGCGCGCTCCGGGATACGGCAGACGCCATTCCGGCGTCTTTGCTTCGAGGCCGAAAGAGACCGCGTTATGGGAGTGCACCCATTCGCCCTTTTTTATCTCTCTTGCCGCCAGAGCGATTCCGCGCCCGTATCTGACCACAGCTCCTCCGGGGGCTATATCCTCCGAGGCGGTTTTGTGCAGCGGAGGTATATCGTCACGGAGCCTGAAGTCCGAGACGAACGAACCCGACATGCCCCCCTCCGGCAGCGTCAGGACATTGTCCGCGGCGTTCAAGCGGACGAAGCACGCGCTTTTTTCACGGATATCGAAATCCATATCGTCACCTAAGTATGCCTGAACCGTCCCGATCCGCGCATAGAAACCCGGTTTTAGGTCATACGTCCACCCTTCGGCCATATTAGTGTTATGCGGATATTATAGATATTTTTGTTCAGATCGGGATAAAACATTAAATTTTCCGGCGTTAAAACCTTTGAGCGATGAATAAAGATAAAATCGGGTATTAAATCATAGATTTTCATTAACTTTAACGCCTATCCGGCGGACGGCTTCATGTTTTGGGGCGCGGCGCTATTGTCATTCCCCCGAGGTTGGCGTATACTCTTGCGGTGTAAAGTTAGTATCAATAAACTTTGTGCTCTTTTGTGCCCGATATTCCATCCGAGCCCGAATATTTTCGGGCGGAAACGCGAGAGGGGCGATGTTTATGGCTTAGAGAGAGGATATAAGTTAGTTCTGGTTAATAATCTTTTGCGTCATATCTTCTTTTTGGCGGGAGCGCCGCCTGCGGGGCGGCGCGTTTGACTTTGGACGGGAATACCGGATAAGGAGTGAATTCAATTGTCAGTCAGTAAAATTTTGCCGGTCAGGGCGGCGGCCTTCGCCGTGATATCCATATTCGCCATTACGTTTTCCGCGGGCCCGGCGGCAGCGCATCTTCCCGTGGTGCAGCCGGATAAATTCGAGGTCACCCCTGGAGGGTTGGTGGAGTTCAGGGCCGGTCTCGCTGAACCGCTGATAAAATTCGCCTACTCGAAGGAGCTGCTGGGGAGCCTGGGACATGACGGAGGCGTTTCGAGCCTGACGGGGGATATCAAATACGCGGACGGCACGAGCAGTCCCATACGATTCTTCCCGTCCAACACCGCCAAACCGGAAACTTCGTCCCATAACTGGGGCAGCGCGGTCGTCGAGAAGGCAGGGACGTCCGTGGTCACTCTGAAGTTCGATTTCAACAGCGGCACACGCCCCACCGTCGCCTTCGGCAAGACGCTCCTCAACTGGACCGCCGACTCGGCGGCGGCGAAGAGCTTCGGGGAGGACGTGCTCGAGATAACCGTGGCCGGCGAGAACACGGGCCCCGTCTCCTGGGGGGACGGCATAACGGTTCAGGTCGCCCTGCGGGGACGTCCGCTGCCGAACGTCACGGCTTCCGCGACGTATGACGGCGCTCCGCTGCCGAAGGACCCAGAGGAAGGGGAGGAGAACAACAACGAATATATCCGGAAGAATACCGACGAGTCGGGGAAAGTCACCTTCAAGCCGGACCGTCCCGGTACGTGGATTATAGCCGTGGAGTACAGCGACGAGTCCGCGCCTAAAAACAGGGATGAGTACAGCGACGCGAAGAGATACCCCGAATGGAAGGGCATCCGCTATCGCGGCACGCTGGTCTTTCAGGTTCCGAAATAGACTGTCCGGACCCTGAAGCGGTCCTGTAAAGTTCTTGAGCCTCTGCGGGCGGATCCGCGCTTTGCGCATGGGTCCGCCTGTTTTATAATGTATCTATTAAAAATCGGAGGAGCTGGCTCATGTGAAGATCGTCTTCATGGATCAGGATTACCGCCTTAACGTATACGGAGGGGAGCAGATCGTCGCTCCCCTCGGGGAGTTCGGGGAGATCGAGTGCCACAGCGATCTTCCCTGTTCGCAGGAGGAGATGTACGAGAGGGCGCGTGACGCCCAGGTCATATTCATCAAGATAAATCAGCCCGGCAGAGACCTGATAGAGAGGCTGACCAAGCTGAAATTCATACAATTCATAGGCATAGGCTACAGCAATTACCTGGATGTGCCGCACTGCGAGTCGCTGGGTATAAAGGTGCGGGGCATAGGCGAATACGGGAGCAATTCCGTCGCGGAATTCGCCCTGGGCCTCATAATCAGCGCCGTAAGAGGTATATCCGCGGCGGACAGGCGCATCAAAAACGGCGTGTGGAACCTAGACGGCATGCTCGGCCGCGAACTGTCCCAGACGACAGTGGGCGTGATCGGAACCGGCGCCGTCGGCAAGCTGACTGCCAGGAAACTCTCCCTCCTGGGGGCGCGGGTGACGGCCTGCGACATATGCCCCGACAAGGAGCTCTCGGACGGTTTCGGCGTGGAGTACACCGATATCAAGACGCTGATGAAGGAGTCAGACGTGGTCTCGGTCCACCTCAAATATACTCCCGAGACCGAGGGGCTGATATCCCGCGAATTGCTGCACCTGATGAAGGAGGGGGCGTATTTTATAAACACGGCCCGGGCCCAGATCGTCGACTACGCGGCCCTGGAGGAGCTGCTCAGAAGCGGCAGACTTGCGGGAGCCGCGATAGACGTGCATTACGGCGAACCTCCGGCGGACAGGGGACTTGTGGAATTGGACAGCGTCATAGCGACCCCTCACATGGCTTATTACACAAAGACCGCCAACACGAACATGCTCCGCCTGAGCGTAGAGTCCGTTTTGGATTATCTGAGGTCAGGCAGGTGAGCGCGTCTTTTTCAGCGTTTCAGCGACTGTCTGTGCATCCATTCGAAATACGGGAAACTGTATAAGACCTTGGCTTTGCCGATTATATCCTCTTTTATCTCATCGCGCTGCATGAAGTTGAAGTCTATCGGCTGGCGCAGGTAGATGCTGTCCGCGCTGTCTATGAAATTCACTCCCTCCGGCCGGAACATTAAGAGCACTTTGCCCGGGTCGGAGTGCTCAGGGCTCACAACGAAGAAGGAAAATCCGCGGTGGAAGAAAAACCCTCCCAGCGCCAGCGCCGCAAAAAACACGCAGAGCGATATCCAGGGCTTCTTTTTTGTCCTGGTCTCCTTCTTCTCGTGTGACTCGAATGAATCACTGCGGCTCATTTGGGGGAAAGCGGGGCGCGGGGGTGTGTAGGGAACGGAATCGTCGGGGCGTTTCCACCGTGCGGCGCCCGACGCGGCCAGCACCGTGGAGCCGGCTTTCATCCATCCCCGTTCGGCGTACTCTTCATCGGGACACCATACCATCGTGTCGTCAAATATCTCGCCTGTGCGCAGCATGCCCTTCATCTGTTCCTCGGAACAAGGGCCGTGTGTCTCGCCGGATAAGGAGTAGTACCATTCTCTCATGTTCCGCCGCCCCCACCCATCTCCGTCACTCAGCCGGAACCGCCCCCGGCGTTAAGCCGATTTTGGTAATGTTAATTTAGGTAATGATACCACTAAAATTCCCCCGTTGCGAACACACGGAACATTGCCCGGCAAACCGCGCCGGGCGGACGGATGCGGCTGAACAGGCGCGCGAAAATAAGGGGCCTATACCCCCCGCGTCCCGTCTGGCGGGACATCCGGACACGAAGGCCCCGTCCCCGCTTCCGGCGGCTCGACGCTCCGCAGCGCCGCGCGGCTTAACGCGCGGCGTTCATTCCTTCTCGCCCTGCGTATCTCGGCGAACGCGTTGACGGCGGAGACGAGGGCCGCCGCCTGGGTGCCGCGGTACGATTCGAACATTAGCGCCACTCCTTTATGGAGACGCTGATTGGATCACAGTCTCTCTATCTTGATTTATCGGGAGTCGGCGCGGACTTCTGTAACGGCGGCTCCGCTGCCCGCGGTATCTTTTCAGCAAGATCGCCGGTCGATCCCGCGCACCGAAAATCGGCCGCGCGGCGCGCCCTCAGCTGTATATCTGCACTGCGCCCGTATCGCGGAATCCGTGCCTCAGATAAAGGGGATGTCCCCGGGGCGTGGCGAGCAGCGTCACCGTCCCGAAACCCATGCCGCGGGCGGCGGCCTTCAGCGCTTCGACGACGGCTCCCCCAAGACCCCGCCCCCGATATTCCGGCACGGTCGCCACGTAATATATTCCCGCAGATCCCTCCGCCGCGCATAACATTCCGGCTGCGCCGGGGGCGCAGACCAGAGATATTTCAGGCCTGCGGGCCATATTCAGGGCGAACGTCACGAAGGGTTCCGGCGGCATTTCGCCCGAGTCGAAGCCTCTCCACGCATATTCGGCCCATCTGCGCACGGCGTTTTCATCGCGCAGAGGGCCGGAGATTTTGGGAGCGCCGGCGGGAGCGGGGATCGGATCTCCCAGGAACGCCCTCATCGCGATATGGTCGTCCTCGCGTTTGAGCCCCAGACCCATGAGTATCCGGCCCAGACGGTCCGGCGCGCCGGGAAATACCGGCCAGTGAAGGGGATGCCCGGTACGCGCGGAGAAATCGGCGGCCCGTCCGGCGATTTGCTCCATATCTGCGTGAGTTTCGTCCTGTCCGTAACCGGGGGGAGTAAAGAGCGCGTAATTTTCCTG
>JAISWP010000163.1 GCA_031271065.1 Synergistaceae bacterium | reverse complement strand
CCCCTGTGAATACAGGTTCTGAAATCAACCTGCCCCCCGCCCGCGGCTTTAAAACAAATTCCCCGCGTCGTCGAAGGGCAGCCCGTATGGGCCGCTTATCACCTCAAGCCGCGGGTGCTCCCTCACGTGGTTTTCGAGGCTTTTCGACACCTCTATTTCGTCCAGCGATACGGTGTTTTTTATCCTGACGAGACTCACAGCGTTCCTGTCCTTGGCGCCGCAGGTTTTCACGGCAGCCTGAATACACTGCCTGTCGTTTTTAAGGACCATGGGTATCTTGACGCTCAGGGGCACGGTTGATGTGAGCGAGTTCGGGTAAGACTGATCGAAGTCGAACTTATCGAAGGCGCGCCTGGTCGTGAAGTCCAGTATACCAAGGCCGTTGCCGTTGCCGTGGGATTTGTCCGTGATGTCTAGGACCCCTATCCTCTTTATATCCGGACCTCCGAAGGCGTAGGGAGTGTGGTACCGGCCCACTATGTTCGTGTCGAAACCGGTTCCGCTTATATCCTTTCCTATCTCGTCCAGTATCAGCACATCCAGCTTGTCGAAAAATATCTTAGGATACAGCTCCCACGCCCGCTTCAGCAGCTCCGGCTCCCGGAACTCTATTTCCGGAGCTCTCATGACGTGGATCTCAGCGGTCTGATGATATGCGTTCTCCAGGATACCTATCGCGCAGAGGATGTTCTTTTCCGCCATCACGACCTTAGCATAGGCCGGCACATTTTCCGCCATCTGCCCGAAGCCGGCTCGATGGGCGGAGTCCGCGCCCTGCTGTTTGCCCATGCCTATTGCGATCATCTTCATGAGCCCGCTTTCGAAAGCGCCTCTGAAAGCCACGTGAGGTTTTATCCGGTTCACTATCACCACAGCGTCGGCTTCGCTGGCGAATCTGTCCATATAGACGTTTCGTCCGTTCGGGGCATGGCCCACTGTTACGGTTTCCATGCTGGAGAAAACCGGGGCTCCGACAGATTCCTCCGTGATCCCCATATCCTCCAGCATACGCTTCTGTCCTTCGGCTGTGGCCCCGCCATGACTACCCATTGCCGGGAAGATGAACGGCTCGCACCCAGCGCCGCGCAGTTTTTGGACAACAGACCTCAGTATTGCCGGAATATTGGAAATACCGCGGCTTCCCGCGGTAACGGCGACTTTCCAACCAGGTCTGACCTCGCGCAGCGCCCCGCACATTTCCATGCCCCGGGCAGTCTCCTCCGGGATATCTCCTGCGACAGGCCTCTCGAACGACTGTTTCACCCTTATGACCTCGGGTATCGGTATGGTTTCCAAAAGACTGTCTACAGCGGACATGCTGATACACCTCTTCAGCGGATAAAGTTAAAAGACCGTTCCCTCCTGCGTCTCTTCGGCTTCTCCCGATCTATTCGGGAATAACCCGGAATTTTATTCTGCCGCCTTTTTATCGATGACAGGATTCACGAGCGGAGCGAAACCGTCTATCCGGCACTCAGCCGTATCTCCATGCCTTATATGCACCGCCCTCGGCGTGCCTGTCGAGAGCACGTCTCCCGGCTCCCACGCGAACACCTTCGAGTGCAGGGAGACCAGGACGTCCGGGGTGAATGTCATGTTCGACACGACGTTTTCCGCATGCACGCTCCCGTTGAGAACGGTCTGCACATTGAGCTTCAATACGTCCGGGACCTCGTCGGGCGTAAGAAGATGCGGGCCGAAGCTGAAAAAAGTCTCGAAACTCTTGACGTGGGTGAGATATCTTGGATTGAGGCGGAGTATATCCTCGGCGGTCATGTCGATTACCGTCGTAAAACCCGCGATATATTCGAGCCAGTTTTCCTTTTCAATGTCCCGGCACCCGCGTCCGATGATAACTCCCAGTTCGGCCTCGGCGGTTGTTTTCTTCGATTGCAGGGGTATCCTTATATCATCTCCGTGCCCTATGATGGCCGTGGCCGGCTTGAAGAAACTTCCGGGTATGCCGGCGGGCGGGCGCTCCGCAAGGTCGCCGGCGTGGTCCGCGTAATTCAGGCCGATGCCGAATATCTTCCTCGGATGCCTGTAGAGGGGTGCGTAACGTACTTCCGCGAAGGGTATCACCGACCTGTGGGATTCCAGCCGGTCAGAGCCTCCGCTCCTGTACCATTCAGTGAGCTCCGGCAGCCTGCCGAGGCATATCAGTTCGAACATGCCGGTCTCCCAGGACATGCCGAAACTTCCGTTTATCTCCGCAAGCGTCACAACACCGCGGGAAGTCACGACCCCCGCAGTTTCTTCACCGCCCAGCCTTATCGCCGCAAGACGCATCGAACGATCCCTCCAATAGACGTATCGACATTAATATGGCCTCACCTTGCATCAAACTGCGTCACCCCAAAAATGCGCCGGCGTCGTTTTTCGCCGCCCAAAACCAGCGCTCGTCGCGCGCTATATCGGCGACGCGGAAATTTTCGCCGCCGTGCTGCCGTGTTCCGAGGTATTCGCCCGCCCCGCGGAGTTTCAGATCTTCCTCGGCTATTTTAAAACCGTCCCGGCACTCCATCAGAACGGACAGCCTTCTGCTGCCGAGGATGCCGCGCGCCGAGTCCAGCAGGATACATATACCGGTCCGCTCCCCCCTGCCGACCCTGCCCCTCATCTGATGCAGCTGGGACAGGCCGAAGGACGAGGCGGATTCTATCACCATTATATCGGCTCCCCTGACGTCGATCCCCACCTCTATAACAGTGGTCGACACTAGTATACCGGGACCCTCCGCAAAACGCTTCATCACGGCGCTTTTTTCGGACGCGGACATCGAACCCGTCATCTGCTCCACCCGCACTCCGCTCATGTTCTTTTTGACGTCGCGGACGCGGCTTGTGACCGACGACGCGTCGTCCGCGGTTTCCGAGCCGCCGATCGCCGGACATACCCAGTAACATCTCTCGCCGCCGCGTGTTATCTTCTCCTTCAGAAAATTGTACAGCTCCCCCATGTGGTTACAGCTCACGGCCCGCGTGATGATCTTCCTGCCGGGGCGGGACTTCATCTCCGTGCAGTCGATGTCCCCGTAGAGCGCCATGCGCATTGTCCTGGGTATGGGGGTGGCGGTGGTCATCAGCAGGTGCGCCCCGCTGTTTTCGCGGATGACCTTTTCGCGCTGCAGCACGCCGAACCGCTGCTGTTCGTCTATCACCAGAAGGCCCAGCGATTTGAAAACGATGCCCTCGCAAAGCATGGCGTGAGTTCCCACGAGAACGCCGATCTCGCCGTCCCGCAGACCCCACAGCAGCTCGTCCCTCTCCGCGCGCGCCATTCCGCCGGATATCTTCCCCACCTTCACTCCGATAGGAGACAGATACGTGCAGCAGAAAGAAAAAAACTGGTCCGCCAGTATGGTGGTCGGAACTAAAACCGCCGCCTGATGCCCGGCGCCCGCGCACCTCGCAGCCGCGGCGGAGGCCACGGCGGTCTTTCCGGAACCCACGTCCCCGATCAGGAGCCTGTGCATCGCCGTCTCCCCCGCCATATCGGAGGCTATCTCCGCAATCGCTTCTTTCTGGGAGTCCGTAAGCGTAAATGGCAGTCCCGCCGTGAAACGCTCCTGCATGGACGCTCCTTCCTCCAGGGAACGGGCCTTCGCTTTGGCGCGCATCCGCCGCGCGCAGGCTATCCTCAGCTGGTTTTCGTAAAAATCCTGGTAGGCGAGCCTGGCGGACGCGCGTTCCGCATCCTCCCGCGAATCGGGCGCGTGTATTCCCTTAAAAGCCTCAGCCAGGGACGGAAATGAATACTTGTCCGAAATCACTTTCGGAAGCGGGTCTTCTATCACCAGTTCGGGGCTCTGGACGCAGCGGTATATCAGATTGGCGAGCCAGTTCCTGGGCAGGCCCCCTGTGGTCGGATACACCGGCCACAGTCTGAGCCACGCGGGAACGGAACCCGGGTCGGCCGCAGCGTATTCTGGACTGTGCAGTTCGAGGGAATTATCCTTCGAGAGCGAAGGAGTACCGTACAAAAAAATGTCCTTTCCGTCCGAGACGCCTCCGAAACTCCGGGGACCGCCGAAAAGCAGGACCTTCACGGAGGAGGAGCGTTCGCAGACGTCAAAGGAAGCGAGCGTCACTCCCCGGTTTTTCGTCCGCCTGACGGAAAAATTACGCACAGCCCCCCTGACGGCGGCCGGGACGCCGGGGCAGAGAGAGCCTATACTCACGAGCTGTCCTCTGTCCTCGTACCGGCTCGGCAGATGATACAGAAGATCCTCGACTGTTCGGACGCCCAGAAGCGCAAGCAACACCCCGCGCCTCTGCCCCACTCCGTGGAGACATGTCACAGGGTCGCTCGGTTTCAACGCGTCGGGTTCCTCTCTGTCAGAGTTTCTCCGTGCCCGCGGTCGGGTTTGTGTTGAGCAGGCTCAGGTCTATCCCCAGCACGCTCAGGGTGTTCGCCAGCTGCGCCTGAATCTGTTCCGGGGTCAAAGCGGGCGCCGGCGCGGGAGGTGTATACGACGGTTCCGGCGTCTGGCGGGACGAAGCGGGGGCGGAAGGAGCGGTACTCGGCGCGCCGGACCTCGTATGATCGTAGGCCGGCGGAGAACTCTGGGGAGTGAAGCTCTGCAGCCCCGACCTTCCCATGAGGTTCAGGGTGAGAGTCGGCAGCTGTATCTTTCCCGTGCTCTCCGCGCGGTCGAGCACTCCGTTCACCTCGCTGACAAAGGCGTGCAGGTTGGCAAAGCCCGACGTCCTGAGTTCCTGCAGCAGGGTAAGTTCGTGACCGAACTCCAGTACCGACGACTCCGCGTCCCGTATCATCCGCTCGGCCTTTATTCTGGCGTCGGCCAGGATATTCTCGGCGGTGACGGTGGCGTGCCCTATCCGTTCGTCCGAGACCCTGTCCGCCTGAGCGACCTTTTCGTCGGCCAGCATATTCGCGTTGGTGACCTTCTCCTCCGCAGTCCTCTGAGCCATGAGCAACGCCTCGTGCAGGGAGCCTTTTATATTTTCGTAGTCGCGCAGTTTTTCGGATTGTTCCTCTATGACACGCTCGTAATCCTTGATTTTCTGAACGTATATCTGAATACATTCCGCGACCCTGTCCAGGAATTCGTCGACCTCGGACGGATCGTAACCCCTCATGGTTTTCTTGAATGCCTGGTTTACAATATCAAGTGAAGTCAGTAACTCGCTCATTCTCTTCCCCCCTGATTGTCGGCCGCTTTTCGTGTCATCGACCCCTGGCGCCGAATATGGCGGTCCCTATACGGACTATCGTGCTTCCTTCCTCTATCGCCGTTTCATAGTCTCCGCTCATACCCATCGATAGATGAGGCAGTTTCAGCCCAAATTTCCCTCGCAGTTCATCCCTCAGATGCCTCAGCGATGCGAACGACGCCCTGATCGCTTTTCTGTCACTTGTAATTGGACCTATTGTCATAAGACCCTTTATTTCAATATGGGGACATTTTACCGCAATATGCTCTATTAGTGCAAAACTTTTTTCTGGCGCCGTCCCCTGCTTCGACTCCTCGCCCGAGACATTCACCTCCACCATTATCGGATAGACGGCATGGCCCGGCGAATCTCCCTGTTTCTCGGCCATTATACGCTCTAAAGCCCCCGCCAGTTCAATATTATCCACACTTTGTATGCAGCCGAAAAGTTCGACGGCCCGCCGGGCTTTATTCCGCTGGAGATGACCTATCATATGCCAGGCCGCTTCGGGCCCGTTCCACTTCGAACTCTTTTCGTCCATCTCCTGCACCCTGTTTTCTCCGAAAAGGGACAGCCCGCATTTTAAAGCCGCGTATATAGCCTCGAGGGGCTGAAATTTAGTCACCCCCATGAGGCTTATTTCGCCGGGAGACCTGCCGGCCGCAGCCGCCGCGCGGGCTATCCTCTCCGTCGCTTCTCCTATGCCGCGCCTTATATCGTCCGCCGCGTCTACCACAGCCTTACCTTCCCCTCCCGAGCCCCGTAGCCGTCTACTATCACGGCGTCCCCAAGTTTCAGGCCCTCCGTCGCCAAAAATCTCGAACCGTCGATTATCCTGCCCTTGATTTCCACGAAAACGGCTTCGGACCCTCTAAGCACATACACGCCCCTGCGCCCTTCCTTCATGGTTACAGCCGATTCCGGCACGGCGGCGCCTGAGGTCTCCCCCGTCTCCACCAGAAGGCTGTATCTGCGAGACAGCAGTACCTCCGGCGGAAACCAGGGTATATCGAGGTATATCTTCGCCCTGTGTCCAATGGTCTCGTACACCCTTACGTAAGCTCTGGAAGGCGTATCCAGCGGGTCCATTTTGACCATTATGCGGTTCGCCGCGAGATTTTTTGCCATAGCCTCGGTCATATCCACATAGCCTATCATGCGGAGCTCCTGAGGCTGAGGTATGATCTTGCCGATAACCGCGCCCTTTTTCACTCCGGATGGATCCTTGAACACGGTGACCGGCGCGGGAGCCGGCAGTTCCGTCGTTCCCGGCCAGAGTATGGAGTAGCGCCATCCGTCCTCCGCCCCGTCGAGCCCGGCTATGAAGTACCCCTCTTCTTTCGCCTTCACCTCTGAAATGGCCGAACCGGACGAGATTTTCGCCACCGAGGCGCCCTTCGGAACTCTCACGGGCCCCGGGCCGGAAGGATAATTCACGCTGCCGTCGCGGGGAGACGTTACCATAATTTCATTCCAGAGCAGTATGCCGTCCACGGGGATGACGTCGACCTGCACCCAGGGGACGGCCCAGGTTATGTCGGGATGCACTCTTTCATAATAGTCGAAATACGACTTGAAAGCGTACACCCACCCGCAGATTACCAAAACGACTATAAGCCCGTAAGATATCCTGTACAGGAACCCTTTGGGCCGTTCGGCCTGTGTCTGCTGTCTGCGCATACCCTGTCCGTATTTATCAGTAGCACTTTGAGTAATCGCAGGAGACGCAGCGCATACATCCTTCGGCATGGACCAGCGGCGCTCCGCAGGAGGGGCACATGTCACCCGACGATATCTCTATCTTGGCCCCTACCGCGCGTTCGAGGCCCTGTGCTATGGCGTCGGGCAGACTCAGTATTATGCCCTCCCCGTCGTCCTCGTAGACATACTGGCTTCCTCCGATGCCCTTGAGCTGTTCGATGACGGCCTGAACGGGAACTCCGCTCCGCAGAGAGAGTGAGATGAGACGTCCGAGGGCCTCGGTGTGGGCCTGGGTGTCCTTGCCCGACTTGCCGAGCGTCGCGAACAGCTCGAAGGGCTCCCCCTCGAACATGTTGAGCGTAAGGTACAGATTCCCGAAACTCGTCTGTATCTTGACCGTACTCCCCTGCAGGCTGCCCGGGCGCTTGCGTTTGACGCGCGGGGCCGGCTCCGTTTTCCTCGCGGTCTCCTTCGGAGCGCTGTCCGCTCCGTGATAGAGCACCTGAGTCTCCTTGCACCTGTCGCGGTATATCGTAATGCCCTTGCATCCCAGGGAATACGCGGCGAGATAGGAGTCGCGCACGTCCTCGACCGTCGCCGAGTTCGGAAGGTTTATGGTCTTGCTGACGGCGTTGTCGGTGTACTTCTGAAAAGCGGCCTGCATCTCGACGTGCTCTCTGTAAGGTATTTCGTGGGAGGTGACGAATACGTCCCTGATTTTGCGCGGAACGTCCGTTCCCGAAAGAGTTCCGGAGGCGAGGACAGATTCCAGCATCCCGGAAGCCGTCTCCCCTGTTTTCGAAAGAGCCAGCTCAAGACAGCTGTTGACGTAAACCAGCGTATCGTTATCGAAGGCTTTTCTCCTGAACGCCAGTGCGAACACCGGTTCGATCCCGCTGGAGCACTCCGCGATGAGGGATATGGTGCCGGTAGGCGCTATGGTCGTCACCGTGGCGTTTCTCATGGGCCTGCCCCGCTTCTCCCAGAGGCTTCCCTTCCAGTTGGGGAAGCTGCCCCTGGCCCCCGCCAGCAGTTCGCTCTCGTCATGTCCGACGCGCTGGATGAAGCCCATCACTTCCTCAGCCAGGGCAAGGGATTCGCGGCTTCCGTAGCGCACGCCTCTCGTGAACAGCAATTCGGCCCAGCCCATGACGCCGAGCCCTATCTTACGGTTGCCGCGGGTCATCCTCTCTATCTCTTCCAGAGGATAAGTGTTGCAGTCTATCACGTCGTCCAGAAATCTCACCGAGGTGCGGACCACGCGCTCCAGGCGGTCCCAGTCTATACTGCCCTGCTCGTCCGCCGCTTTCATCAGGTTGATCGATCCGAGATTGCAGCTCTCGTAGGGAAAGAGAGGCTGCTCGCCGCACGGGTTTGTGCTGTCGAGCCGGCCGCAGGCCGGCACCATATTGCCATCCTCTATTCTGTCCAGGAATATGACCCCTGGATCCCCGGATTTCCATGCGCCCTCTATCAGCATATCCCACAGCTCGGCGGCCGGGACGGAACCAGCCTTTTCCTTTGTCCGCGGGTTTATGAGGTCCCAGTCCGCGTCCTCTTCCACCGCCTTCATAAAAGCGTCCGGCAGGCCAACCGATATGTTGAAGTTGGTGAGCTTATTCGTCTCGCGCTTTATATTTATGAAAGTCTTTATGTCCGGGTGAGACGCCGCCAGAATGCCCATATTGGCCCCGCGGCGCGTTCCGCCCTGCTTTACCACCTCCGTGGTATGGTCGAACAGTTCCATGAACGAAATGGGTCCGGACGCCACCCCGGATGTGCTGCGCACGCGGTCCCCCGCCGGCCTCACATGGGAGAAGTTGAAACCGGTCCCGCCCCCGCTCTTGTGAACGAGCGCCGTTGCGGACAGGGCGCCGAAAATATCCTCCATGCTGTCGCCTATGGGGAGCACGAAGCAGGCTGACAGCTGTCCTTTGGGCGTGCCGGCGTTCATCAGTGTCGGAGAGTTGGGAAGAAATTCCAGACCCGCCATCAGGTTGTA
>JAISWP010000093.1 GCA_031271065.1 Synergistaceae bacterium | reverse complement strand
CCATCAATATCATATTGTGCCAGCCGTCGTTCGAGGTTCCGGGAATACAGGTGGAATAGTCGTCCCCGTACTCCCAGTAAACCGTCTTTTTTTCTTTCACTCCTTCCAATTTGCTCTCGATGTACTCTACAGGGCGCCGGTAAAAGGCCGCGAGATCTTCCGCCTCCTTTTCACGGCCGAAAAGCCGCCCGGCAAGCCTTATCTGCTTTTCGATCCCGGCGTTGTCCCATCCGGTAATCACGACGACCTCTATCCCGAACGGTTTGAGTTTTTCCGCCGCCTCTTCGACTCTGCCGTTTTTGGGAAGGATGAGTACCTGCGGACCCAGTCCCGTCAGCATTTCATAATTGTATTCGTCTCTGCCGAACGTAGTCTCGGGACCGAACTTCGACCAGTAAACGCTGTCCTGCGACGTATATTGATCGACAGCCACAACGTTATTCCCAGCCCCTATCGCCCGGATGAGCTCATTATTGTAGCGGTTAGCCACGGCCGCTCTTTCTATCGGCAGGGGCAGATCTATTTCCCGATTCAGATCGTCCACGAATATCACAGCGTGCCCCGGTGTGACAAATGGCAGAAAGAAGGTGAAAATCAGGGAAACGGCAGATACGTGCGCAAAATATTTGATCCTTACGAAATTTTTCACAGAACAGCATCTCCTTTACAAAAAATTAGAGAGACCGGGTTTTCGGCCTCTCCTCACAAACGCTCCGATTTGGATAAACAGGAGATCCCTCGCGCCCGCGCGCAAATGGTCTTACTTCCGTCGGATCGGTCTCCTGACTTCCGGTTCGCTCTACTCCCGCGCTTTCCCATCTTTGGGCAGCGGCTGACTGCGGTTTCGTCCCGGTTACAGCGGCGGGGCCGCTCTGGATTTTCACCAGATTCCCGTATATCCGGCAGTTTATAATTATTTGTTTTCATTATATCCGATAGAGTGTACTTTTTCCAAGCCCCGCGTTGTTTAGAGATTGTCAAACGCTATTGACTTTTTGATTCCTGCCTCTATTATATATCTGTTCTGTTTCGGGGCGGGGTGAAAATCCCCACCGGCGGTGAAGAGCCTTGAGCTACGAGTCCGCGAGCAAATGCAGAGTCCGTTGGAATCGGACACCGACGGTATAGTCCGGATGGGAGAAACGTGTCTGCCGCGCGGATGTAAAAGCCCCTTGAACAGAGTTCAAGGGGCTTTTTGCGTTCCGCCGGGCGGATTCGCGTATTCCCCGCAAGGGAGGATGAAAATGGAGCATATCGACTGGGATCTTAGAAAACGTTCGGCCATATCGGTCAGGGCCATAACGATGGCGGCAATGCTCGGAGTGATGGCGTATTTGTTCATGCTGATACGTTTTCCTCTGCCCTTTATGCCGCCGTTTATGGATTTTGACATAGCCGCGGTTCCGGAGCTGATAGGGGCCTTTCTCGGCGGGCCGGTCGTCGGAGTGATGGCGGTAGCCGTCAAGCTGTGCCTGAAAATCGCGCTGACCGGTTCCTCCTCGGCCTTCACCGGAGAGATGATCAACTTCATGCTGGGGTGCGCCTTCGTCCTGCCGGCATGGTTCGTGCACTCCATGCGCCGCACCAGGCGCGGAGCCGTCTGCGCTATGGCGGCCGGCACGGCGGTGACCGTCATAGCGGCCTGTTTCGCCAATATTTATCTGATAATACCTCTTTACTCCAGGATGTACGGGCTGAACATGGACGCTGTCATAGCGATGACAAAGGCAGTCAACGGATATATAGACAGCGTGCCGCGCCTTGTGCTTTTCGGCATAGCGCCTTTCAACCTTATAAAGTGCGCCGTCTCGTCCGTCATCACATATTTCCTCTACAACAGAACGGTGAAGTTCTTTGAGAAGTGAGCGCGCCAGCGGACGCGAAATTGATTTCCGCGGCGCTGTCGGCGCCATGTACGAAAAACTGGGGGACCGCGCCGTCATGGCTCTCGCGTCCTCGCTGAACGATCATGTGACGGTCCGCAGCGTCAGCTGTATATTCATAGAAAATCGCTTGTTCTTCAAGACCGACAAAAATTTTTACAAGACAAAGCAGCTTCTGGCAAACCCGAATACGGCTCTGTGCGTCGGAGGGGTTCAGATAGAGGGCGCGGCGGAGGTCCGCGGTCCGGTCAAAGACGAACCGGTGTTTGAGGAACTTTATAAAAAATACTGGGATAAAAGCTACAACGCGTACGCCCACGAGGAGAGCGAGATTTTAGTCGAGGTAACGCCGAAATTCGCGGAAATATGGGACCAGGACGAGGATTACCGGGGGTTTCAGACGTTCATCGACTTCGAGACCGAAGAAGCTGCCGTCAGATACTACGATTGACCGCGGGCGGCAGGACAGTATACGCCTCTTGACACATCCGCGAAAAGCCTTAACATGTTTTAAACAGCAAACAAATGCGGCGGAGAAAAGCCGCGTCCCATTTTTTACGGGAGCCGCCGGCGCTGTCATAACGAGCCGAGTCAAGGAATGAATTGAGAAGGAGCAAGTATCGGGTCATGTCAGTCTGGGGTCGGCGTTTTTTTTCCGCGTCGGGAATTATCATTCTTCTGCTTCTGTGGCACTGGGGCAGCTCGCGGCCTGGGTGGAACCATTTTCTCTTTCCCGCGCCGTCAGCGGTGCTGGCGAGGATGGTTCAGCTGGTGCGGAACGGGATGCTTGCGAGGCATCTTCTGGCAAGTTTGAGCCGGGTTTTTTCCGGTTTCGCCATTTCCGTGGCCGTGGCCTTTCCGTTGGGTATTGCCCTCGCGCTTCTGCCGGTTTTTTCGCTTCCGGCGCGTCCCGTTTTGAATTTTGTCCGTCAGATACCGCCTCTTGCCGTGATACCGCTTCTGATACTGGGGCTGGGGATAGGGGAGGCGTCCAGGATAGCCGTGGTCGTGATGGCGAGTTTTTTCCCGATACTGCTCAACGCTGAAAACGGCATCCGTCACGTGGATTCGAAGCTGATCGAGGTTGGGAAAACTCTCTCGCTGCCGAGGAGCGCCACCTTCAGGTACATCGCTTTTCCGGCCTTCTTTCCGCATTTTTTCGTGGGGGTGAGGCTCGCTCTCTCCTACAGCTGGCGTTCTCTGGTGGGAGCCGAGATAGTGGCGGCGTCGTCGGGGCTGGGTTACATGATCCGCGAGGCGGAGACCCTCTCCCGGTCCGACACCATTATCTGCGGAGTGTTGGTTCTGGGCTGCGTGGGGGCGCTGTCGGACCTGCTTCTGGAGGCGCTCTCGTCCCGCCTTTTCCCCTGGAGTCAGGCCTCCTGATATGGTGAAAATCGAGGAAATATCGAAGGTCTATGAGACGAAAAACGGCTCCGTTCAGGCGCTCCGCGGCGTCTCTCTGGACCTGCCGGAAGGTTCGTTCACCGCGCTTCTGGGTAAGAGCGGCTGCGGCAAGACCACGCTGCTGAGGCTCGTCGCCGGTCTGGAGGCGCCGTCCTCCGGGACGCTGTCACTGGACCTGCCCCGGCTCCAGGTAGGGTACGTCTTTCAAGAACCCAGGCTGATGCCCTGGCTGTCGGTGGCGGACAATGTGAGGCTGGCGGAGCTGGGCGGGGGAGGGCACGGTGATTTCGACGACGCCGCCAGGATATTGTCGGTTCTAGGCCTCTCATCGTTTTCCAAAGCATTTCCCCATCAGCTGTCCGGGGGAATGGCGCAGAGGGTGGCTCTGGGCAGGACTCTCTTTTGCAAGCCGTCTCTGATACTCATGGACGAGCCCTTCGGGGCTTTGGACTGGTTTACGCGCCGATCCCTGCAGGAGGACCTGCTGCGGCTCTGGCAGGAAGGAGGCAAGACCATTCTGTTCGTCACCCACGACATCGACGAGGCGCTGATGCTGGCAGGCAGAGTCGTGGTGCTGAAAGACGGAGAGGTGACCGACCGTTTCGAGGTCTTTCCCGCTCACCGGAGGGATTCGTCAGACCTGTTCCCGCTGAGGGAACGGATTTTGCGAACGCTTATATAGCTCTATCGCCGCAAAAATAAAGGAGGAGTGTATTCGTGAAAAAGTCAGTAATACCTTACAATCGCGTCGTTTTTTTCGTCATCGCCGTCCTGTCTGTGATGGTGTATGCCGGCGCCTCGAGCGCCGCCGATAAGCCTTTCGCCGTCACCTACGTCAAATCCCCGCTTAACATACCGTCGATAATAGAGAAGCGCCTCGGGCTCCTGGAGGCCGAATTCGGCCCGCTGGGATACACGGTGTCGCACCCGGAGATAACGTCGGGGGCCCAGCAGACCCAGGCGATGGCGGCAGGCTCGGTTCAGGTGGCAAACTGCGTGGGAGGCACGTCCCTTCTCATAGCCGCTTCGCAGGGGCTGGATATCAAAATCGCCGGGATATACTCCCGCGCTCCTAAGACCTACGTTCTGCTGGTAAAAGACCCTTCAATTCAGAGTATCGTGGACCTGAAGGGCAGAAAAGTCGCCGGACCGAAGGGAACCGTCCTTCATCAGCTTCTGCTGGCCGGCCTCGATAAAGCCGGGGTGTCTCCGCTCGATGTGGGGCATATCGAGATGGGTATACCGGAGGCAACGGCGGCGCTGATGAGCGGTTCCATAGACGGCGCTCTGGCAGCGGGGCCAGCCGCGC
Organism: Synergistaceae bacterium; assembly: GCA_031271065.1. Lineage (GTDB taxonomy): Bacteria > Synergistota > Synergistia > Synergistales > Synergistaceae > JAIRKI01. Next base: position 1,001 of record JAISWP010000093.1, on the reverse strand, counting down.
TCAAGGCTATGGAGAACGGCGCGCGGACGCTTTTTGACGGTGAAGGGCTGGTTGAGGCCACCATCCTCATAGGCGTCAGCTCGAGCGCGCTGAAAGAGATACCGGACCTTCCCGCACGTATGCTGAAGGTCCATCGCGAAGCCCTGGCTTACGCCGAGGCGAATCCCGGCGAGACCACCAAGGTCGTCAGCGAGGAGACCGGTATCAGCCCCGAGCAGGTGACCGAAATGGCCAAACTCTACGACTTCGACCCGGAGATTCGCGAGCAGGACATCAAAGAGCTGGAGAGCACCATGCGCTTTCTCATAGATGCCGATCTCGCCGTGAACTATGTGGACCCGGCGTCCCTCATCGTCAAGTAGCCCATGTCTGAATCCGGAGATATCAAAGTCTGCGCGGACGGCGTCATTCTGAGCGCCGGTTACGAGAGGACAGCCGCGTATCACGGAGGCCGTTACCCCGGCGGGACGATACTGGCTTACAAGGCGCTTCTGCTGGCTCAGGAACTGCTTTTCCCGAAAGGGGGGCTTTTCGTCCGGGGGAAATGTTCCGTCGAGACCCCTTTCACCGGTCTGGGATTCAGGGACGCAATAGAGATGGTCCTTCGCGCTCCATCGCTGGGCCTGTACAAAGTGGACCTGGATATGCCGGTGCCGGAGGGGACCGTTCCCGCTCCTGTCAAAGGCGCGTTCTTCTATCGCTTCAAACAGGAGGACGGGACGCTCGAACTGGCTCTGAAGCAGGGCCTGATACCGGAGGAATTTTACAGAGCCACGGAGGACCTGCATTCGGGAAAGATCAAGTCGGAGGACGCAGTGCTCGAAATCCGGCGCGATATCGAACGAGCCGTCACGGGGCTTTCGCCCCGCGGAATATTCGACGTGATCTCCTGCAAACCGTGCGGCGCGGCAGCGGAAGAATACGAGGAGCCTCCCGCGCTTGAGGACGGTTTCCGCGTCACGTTGAAGGATTTTTCGGAGTACGAAGCGGGAGCGGAGGAC
>JAISWP010000057.1 GCA_031271065.1 Synergistaceae bacterium | reverse complement strand
TACGGGCTCACCGGGTCGATTTTCGGAAGGGATACGTACGCCGTGCGGCGCGCCGAGGAAATACTCAGATACGCGGCGGGCAACTTCTACGTCAACGACAAGACGACCGGGGCTATGGTCGGCCAGCAGCCCTTCGGAGGTTCGCGGGCGTCCGGGACCAACGACAAGGTGGGCAGCGCGTTCAACCTGATGAGGTGGCTCAGTCCGAGATCGGTCAAAGAAAATTATTCCCCGCCGGCCGATGTGGATTTTCCCCACATGGGGTGACGCGCGCGGCAGCGCGGCGCCGGACCTCCGCGCAACGCTGTTGCATGAGGACAGCTTTTCCGTTATAATGATACGCGCTCCCCGCTGCCTTCTCGCTGTATTCGCGTCGGTCCCGCGGGGGATGTCTATTAGATATTCGGGAGGCGGTTTATATGTGTGGTAAGAAGCGCGTTCGTTTCGTATTTTGTGTTCTGGCCTTGGCCGCGGCGGTGCTGTCGGCCGGGTCCGCCCTGGCTGCCGAGCGCACCGTTATAGTATTCGCGGCGGCGAGCATGACGGAGTCCATAAACGAGATCGCAGGCATGTACAAAAGTGCGGCGCCGGACGTGGAGATAGTCTGCAATTTCGACTCGAGCGGCACGCTCAAGACCCAGATACAGGAAGGCGCGGACTGCGACGTATTCATCTCCGCGGGGCAGCGTCAGATGAACCAGATCGACATAACCGCCGACCCGTCGGTCAACACCGAGAAGCTGGACTTCGTCCTCGCCGGCGCCCGTTTCAACATAGTGTCCAACAAGGTGGTTCTCATAACGCCCAAAGGCGTCTCGAAGGGCATATCGGACTTCAAAGACGCCGCGGGCGGCAAGGTCTCGCTCATCGCCCTCGGAAATTCCGACGTTCCCGTAGGGCAGTATTCGGAGCAGATATATAAAAATCTCGGGCTCTGGGACTGGCTCAACGCGGCCCGTAAGATAAGTTTCGCCAGCAACGTCAAGGAAGTCGTGTCTCAGGTGGCCGCCGGAGCGGTCGACTGCGGCGTGGTCTACGGCACCGACGCGGCCGTTTCGGACGCTGTCGAAGTCGTCGCGGCCGCCCCTGAGGGTTCCCACGATCCTATCACGTATCCCGCCGCTATCCTCAAGGGGGCGAAGGATTTGGACGCTGCGAAGGCGTTCGTGGAGTATCTGAAAGGTCCGGAGGCGACCGCGGTCTTTGAGCGCATAGGGTTCTCCATACCCAGGTGAGGCGCGGGCGGGCAAACCTGTTCTGATGGACTGGTTTCCTCTCTGTAATTCCCTTCGCGTCGCGGGAATCTCGACTGTCATCACGTTTTTCGCCGGGATTCTCGCGGCGTATTTTATTTCCTCCGCTCGCCCGGCCATAAAGGGCGCGCTGGACTGCGTCCTCACTCTGCCGATGGTCCTGCCTCCCACGGTTGTGGGTTTTTTCCTCCTGAAGCTGATAGGTCCCTTCGGACCGGTCGGCTCACGGGTGCTGGCCCTGTTCGGTTTCAAGATGACCATGACCTGGTATTCGGCGATATTCGCCACCACCATCGTCTCGTTTCCCCTCATGTATCGCACGGCGCGGGGGGCCTTCGAGTCCTTCGACGAGACTCTGCAATACTCCGGACAGACTCTGGGGCTCTCCGATACTTACATATTCTGGAGGGTCCGTATGCCGAACTGCAGGCAGGGCATCCTCGCGGGGACGGTGCTTTCATTTGCCCGCGCCCTGGGAGAATACGGGGCGACCACGATGGTGACCGGCTACATCCCCGGACGGACGGCCACCATCTCCACCACGGTGTATCAGCTGTGGCGGGAGGGCCATGACGCGCTGGCGTACAGATGGGTGTTCATAAACCTGATAATTTCTTTCGTCGTCCTGATTTCCGTGAACATGCTGGAACGCAGTTACAGAAATCCTCTGCGGATGGCCCGCCATGCCGCGGATGCCGGGGAGTGAGGCCCGGAGTGCCGCTGTACGTGAGGCTCAAAAAGGATTTTGGAACTTTCCTGCTGGACGTGGAATTTGAGGCGCCGGACGGGGTTATGGGGCTTTTGGGCGCGTCAGGCTGCGGCAAGAGCATGACCCTCAAATGTATAGCCGGCGTGGTCCGTCCCGACGAGGGAGCCGTCGTCCTGAACGGACGGGTGCTGTACGATTCCGTCAAAGGGATCGATCTGCCCCCGCAGAAAAGGGGCGTCGGGCTTTTATTTCAGAACTACGCGCTCTTTCCCAATATGACCGTGGAACAGAACATAATGGCGGTCCTGTCGTCCAGAAAGAACGCGTCGGAAGAAAAATTCCGCTCTCTTGTCAGAAGGTTTCACATCGAAGGACTGGAGCGCCACTATCCGGCGAGCCTGTCCGGAGGGCAGAGGCAGAGGGCGGCCCTGGCCAGGATAATGGCGAGCGAACCGTCTGTCATAATGCTGGACGAACCCCTCTCCGCCCTGGACAGCTACCTTCGCTGGCAGCTGGAGGGGGAACTGGCGTCGATTCTGGACGACTTCGGGGCGACCATTTACGTGTCTCACAATCGGGACGAGGTGTACCGCCTCTGCAGCCATGTCTGCGTCATGAGTTCCGGCCGCACGGAACCGGTGCGCACGGTGAAAGATCTGTTCGAATCCCCGGACACCCTGGCCTCGTCCCTGCTCTCCGGCTGCAAGAACTATTCCAGGATAGAGCGGGTCGGCGAGAGGCGGGTCCGGGCCGCAGACTGGGACGCCGAACTGGAGTGCGGGGCTCCTGTCCCGGACGACGCCAGCTTCATAGGGATCAGGGCGCACTATCTGCACCCGGTCCCGGAGGACGGGGACAACGTATTTCCCTGCGTCGTTGCCAGAGTGACGGAGGACGTATTCCACACGATAGTCAGCCTCGAAGCGGGAAGCAGCGGACACGGGTTCTCCAAAATCCGCATGGAGATACCGAAGGGCGCCGCCAGGGGGCTCTCTGCCGGAGATACGATCCGAATCGGCGTGAAACCGAGGGACGTCATGCTCCTGAAAAAATAGTCTGCCGCGATGAGTTCGCTCCCCGCCCGCGGGGGGAAGCACGCGGTTTTTGTCATGAAGTCCCGCGCTCGCCGCCTTTGCTTGAACAAAGACGCGCGTTGTGATAGCATCAAATCGTACCGGTTCTATACGGATGGGGAGTCGAAATTATGAAAGTCACGGAGATAACGCTGGAGGAGGCCGTAGGCCGTCCTCTCGCTCATGATTTGACGAAGATAGACGCAAAAACAGGAACCAAAGGCGCCCGCTTCAAAAAGGGACAGATAATAACGGAGGACGATCTGGATACCCTGCGAGACATGGGGCGCGAGCATCTGTCCGTTCTCGAACTCGGCAAAGACGAGGTCCACGAGGATGACGCCGCGCATGAGCTGTGCGGGGTTTTATGCGGGATAAACTGCGCCGCCGAGGGCCCGGAGGAGGGGCGCATAACGCTCAGAGCCGCCCGCGACGGATTTCTCTGCTATGAGTCGGATATGGTCCATCGCGTGAACGAGGATCCCGACTGGGTCCTTGCGACGCTGCCCCCCCACA
>JAISWP010000033.1 GCA_031271065.1 Synergistaceae bacterium | reverse complement strand
CTCCGAGAACATAAGAAACCTGTTGCGGCTCAAGAGATTCGGATTTGAACCTCAGTCAGCCCTGGCTTTCCTGCATTCCGGCGGGACTCTTCCGGCGGAGGCGCTCGCGCGGATGCTGCCGGAGCCTTTCGACAGCTGGAGCAGGGAGATGGGGCACTCGGGCGTGGGGGAGGCGCTCTCCGGACTGCATGAAGAGGGCGGCTTCGACGCTCTGACGGCTTCACTCGAAAAAGCGCTCGACGACTACTGCCGGGATATTCTCTTTCATGCGCGTTACAGCATAAACGCGCCCGAAAATGTGCTGGCGTACATCTGGGGCAAGGAGATGGAGGTCAGGAACATCCGCACGGTTCTTGTCTCCAAGTCAGCAGGTTCCGATAAAGACGCCGCCGGGAGGATGCTGAGACATGGCTATTAGCGGAAAAAAAGCGTCGATGGCTGCTATGGGCGATTACGACAGCGTGCTCCCGTTCCGGGCGATAGGCATGGAGACAGTCGTGATCAGCGCCGAAAACAGGGATTCTGTGCCCCGGATGATTTCCAGACTGGCCCGCGAGGGATACGCGATCCTTTTTTTGGAGGAGTCATTGTTCGAAAGTTTCGCCAGTGACGCGGAGGGCGTCAACGAGACGGAACGGCTGAGCGTCATACCCATTCCGGGGCAGTCCGGCTCCCTGGGCGTCGGCGCGGCTTCCATCCGCAGGAGCGCGGAGAGGGCCGTCGGCATGGATATATTCAACGTCGGTTAATCAGCACCGCGAACGGTCCGGTGCGTTGGTCTAGAGGAAAATGGAGGCGGTGTATGTGGCCGAGAAAAAAAGAATACAGGGAACTATCTCGAAGATATCCGGCCCTCTCGTTGTGGCCAGGGGAATGCTGGGGGCCAGCATGTACGACGTCGTCAGGGTCGGCGGCGCCGGTCTGGTCGGAGAGATAATAGAGCTTCGCAATGATATGGTCTCCATCCAGGTGTACGAGGAGACGTCCGGGCTCAGACCGGGCGAGGTCGTCGTCGATACCAACGAGGCTCTGAGCGTCGAACTGGGGCCGGGCCTGATAGAGCAGTTCTACGATGGCATCCAGAGACCCCTTCAGAGCATCGAGACGGAGGCAGACAGCCCTTACATCACGAAGGGAATAACGGTGCCGTCCATAGACCGCGGGAAGAAATGGGATTTCGTCCCGAAGGTATCCGCCGGCGTCAGCGTGGAGGGCGGAGATATCCTCGGCACTGTGAAGGAGACGGTGCTCGTAGAGCATCGGATCATGGTTCCGCCCGGCGTGTCCGGAACTGTCAGAGAGATAAAGGAAGGCAGCTTCACGGTGGAGGAGACTGTGGCGGTCATCGAGGACGGGCACGGCGCGGCTTTGAATATCGCCATGCTCTCCCGCTGGCCGGTGCGCAAACCGCGTCCGACAGCAAAGCGGCTCCCGCCTGAAGTTCCTCTTGCCACCGGGCAGAGGGTCATCGACATGTTCTTCCCGATAGCCCGAGGAGGCACTGCCTGCGTCCCTGGCCCGTTCGGTTCCGGAAAGACGGTCATCCAGCACCAGCTGGCCAAGTGGGCCGACGCCGAGATAGTAGTATACATAGGATGCGGCGAGCGGGGCAACGAGATGACGGACGTCCTTCTCGAGTTCCCTGAACTGGAGGATCCAAGATCCGGACAGCCGCTGATGAAACGCACCCTGCTCATAGCCAACACGTCGAACATGCCGGTTGCGGCGCGCGAAGCCTCGATATACACGGGAATCACGATAGCCGAATATTTCCGAGACATGGGGTATTCGGTGGCCCTGATGGCCGATTCCACCAGCCGATGGGCGGAGGCTCTGCGCGAGATGTCCGGGCGTTTGGAGGAAATGCCCGGCGAGGAAGGGTATCCCGCCTATCTGGGAACTCGCATGGCGTCTTTCTACGAACGAGCCGGGCGCGCCATCTGCCTGGGACAGGACGGCAGAGAGGGCGCCGTGTCCGTGATAGGGGCAGTCTCGCCTCCGGGGGGCGACCTCTCGGAGCCTGTCACGCAGAATACCCTCAGAGTCGCCAAAGTATTCTGGGGTCTCGACGCGCAGCTCGCGTACCAGCGCCACTTCCCCGCGATAAACTGGCTCTCCAGCTATTCCCTCTACACAGACACCCTCGGCGAGTACTGGGACAATAAATACGACGGGGAGTGGGGCGATATGAGAGTCCAGGCGATGTCGCTCCTGGAGGAGGAAGATCAGCTCAAAGAGATAGTCCGTCTCGTCGGCATCGACGCGCTCTCCAGGGATGAGCGAATGACGATGGAGACGTCGAAGTCCCTCCGGGAGGACTTCCTGCACCAGAACTCATTCCACGAGATCGACACATACGCTTCTATGGACAAACAGGTGAAGATGCTGAGAAATATCCTGACGTTCCACAGACTCGGAATGCAGGCTCTCGCCAGGGGCGCGCTCCTGCGGGAGGTCATCGGCCTGCCTGTGCGGGAGGAGATAGCGCGCATGAGGTACGTCGAGGAAACCCGCCTCGGGGGACTCGACGAACTCGAGGACAGGATAAAGGACGATCTGAGCAGGCTCACGGCCGGAGGTGAGGAAGATGTTGCCTAAAGAGTACAGCACTATTTCGGACCTCTCCGGACCTCTCATGGTCGTGGAAAAAATATCCGACGTCAGGTATGACGAGCTTGCGGAGATAACGCTCGCCTCGGGCGAAAAAAGACGCGGAAGGGTGCTCGAAATAACCGAGGACAGGGCTCTCGTTCAGGTCTACGAGGGGAGCACTGGAATAGACGCGGACAGTACGAAGGTCCGTTTCCTGGGAGACGTCCTGATGCTGCCGGTGGCAAAGAGTATGCTGGGGCGTATATTCAACGGCCGCGGCAATCCCATAGACGGAGGGGCGGACATCATCCCGGAGACAAAGCTGGACGTCAGCGGAAACCCGATGAACCCCTATTCCAGGGACTACCCGTCGGAGTTCATTCAGACCGGCATATCCACCATAGACGGCATGAATCCTCTCGTCCGAGGGCAGAAGCTGCCCATTTTCTCCGGCAGCGGCATGCCTCACAACAGGATGGCAGCCCAGATAGCGCGCCAGGCCAAGGTCATCAGCGGGCACGCCGCGTTTGCCGTCGTGTTCGCCGCGATGGGCATCACGTTCGAGGAAGCGTCGTTCTTCATGGAGGACTTCCGAAAGACGGGAGCTCTGGAGCGGACGGTCATGTTCGTCAATCTGGCCGACGACCCGGCGATCGAGCGTATATCGACCCCGCGCCTTGCCCTCACCACCGCGGAGTATCTGGCTTTTGAGCACGATATGCACGTGCTGGTGATACTGACGGACCTCACTAACTACTGCGAGGCTCTGCGCGAGATTTCAGCCGCGCGCAAGGAGGTCCCGGGACGCCGGGGCTATCCCGGGTATCTCTACACCGACCTGGCTAACATATACGAGCGCGCCGGCCGTCTGCGCGGCAAATCCGGCTCGATAACCCAGTTCCCGATTCTGACGATGCCCGAGGACGACAAGACTCACCCGATTCCGGACCTTACGGGGTACATCACGGAGGGGCAGATAATTTTGGGACGCAGCCTCCACCGCAAGGGCATCTATCCTCCGGTGGATGTTATGCCATCGCTCTCGCGCCTCAAAGACAAGGGCATTGGCAGCGGCAAGACCAGGGAGGATCACGCCGATCTGATGAACCAGCTTTTCGCCGCTTACTCCCAGGGCAAGGACGCCAAGGAACTTGCCGTCATACTGGGCGACAGCGCCCTGAGCGAGGAAGACAAAGCTTTCGCAAAATTCGCGGACATCTTCGAGGACACGTACGTCAGACAGGGCGAGTACGAAAACAGGACGGTGGAGGAGACGCTGAGGCTCGGATGGGACCTGCTGACTATAATCCCCGTCAGGGAATTGAAGCGAATCCGGGACGCGTATATAGAAAAATATCTTCGTCCGCTGCTCGACGCTGAGGCGGGAGAGGCGAACGGCCCGGAGAGCAGGGCTTCGTAAGGGGGCGGCAAGTTGGCGAAGGCACTCAACGTAAACCCCAACAGAATGGAGCTGTCGCGCCTCAAAAAGCGCGTGGTGGTGGCGAAGCGCGGCCATAAGCTCCTGAAGGACAAACAGGACGCGCTGATAAAGGAATGTATGCGGAAAGCCAGAGAAGTGAAGCGTCTGCGCGAGGACGTGGAGCGGGAACT
>JAISWP010000029.1 GCA_031271065.1 Synergistaceae bacterium | reverse complement strand
GCTCAGGACATCGGGATGGAATATATGGGCCCCGCCTCCTTCATGGCTGTCAGGTTCTTTCTAGGGAGCGCTGTCCTCCTGCCCGTGATCATCGTCCGCGGCGCCATTCGCCCCGCCGGAAAGAGGGCAGAGGGAGCAAAAAAACCGGCGGGGGAAGGATTGCCGGTGCTCATCAAAAGCGGCCTCCTCTGCGGCACGGCCCTTTTTTTTCTGGGGTTTCTCCAGCAGGTTGGGATAATATACACTTCCGTCGGCAAGGCGGGCTTCATTACCTCGCTTTACATGATCATCGTTCCGGCCCTGGGCGCTTTCATGGGGCGGAGAGTCTCCAAATCGCTTCTGGCCTGCATCGCGGCGGCGCTGGCCGGGATGTATCTGCTCTGCGTGAACGGCTCTGAGCCGATAAACAAAGGGGACCTGCTGATATTCCTCTGCTCCTTCGCCTGTTCCGCCCACATTCTTCTCATAGACCGTTTCGCCCCCAGGGTGGACTCCCTCAGGCTCTCGTCCCTTCAATTTTTCGTGTGCGGCCTCATCAGCCTGGCCGCGGCGCTTGCCACGGAGGAAATGTCCCTGGAGGCCGTATGGGCCGCCAGGATGCCGATACTGTACACCGGAGCGCTGTCCTGCGGCGTCGCCTACACGCTGCAGATCGTCGGGCAGAAATACGTGAACCCGGTTGTGGCGTCCCTCCTGATGAGCCTGGAGGCCGTATTCGCCGTCCTGACGGGGTGGATCGTCCTGGACGACGTCCTCTCCCCGAGGGAGACGCTGGGCTGTATGCTCATATTCGCCGCCATAATATCCGCCCAGCTGCCGGATATGAAGAATCGGTGAGCGCCGCCGCGGTTTTTTTGCATCCCCCGAGGGGGCTTGCGGGGCCGTTTCTTTTGTCTATAATCCAGCTTACGAATAACGCGGGCATTTGAGCGCGCTCCAAACCTGGCCGTTATTTAAAAACCGCGAAAAGGAGATGTCATGGATGCGCAGATTGACGTGTGTTTTGCTGCTGGCGGCGCTGGCGGCCGCTCCGGCGTATTCCCACGAGCTGATTTTAAAACCGGCGGACTTCGAGGCGGCGCCCGGATCGGAACTGGCTCTGGAACTTCAGTCCACTCACGTTTTTATAGTGAGGGAAGAGGTGGAGGATATAACTAAGATAGAGGCGGGCGCGGTATCGGGCGGCGCTCTCGTGAAGTCCGAACTCGTCCCGAACGAGCCTGAGCTCAGGATCGACCTTTCGGTGAAGATACCGCAGGGGAACGGTTCGACCGCAGTTATAGCCAACAAAACCGGCGACATCTGGAGCGTCACTCCGGAGGGCTGGAAACCCGGCACCCGCAAGTCGCTGGAGGATCAGGGGATAAAGGTCGTCCGGGCGTCGATGACCGACAAGTTCGCGAAGGTTTTCATAAACGCGTCGGCTGACGACGAAAACTTCGCGGTTCCGGCGGGGCAGGAGCTCGAAATAGTCCCAGTGACCAATCCGGCGGACGCCCGGGTCGGGGAGTATTTCAAAGTGCGGGTCGTTTACAAGGGTGAAAACGCGTCCGCGCCTGTTTTGGCCACATACGACGGTTTTGTGACCGAGTACGAAAATACCTACGCCTATTACACGGAGTCCGGTTCGGACGGAACGGCGGCGATAAAGATAACCTCGCCGGGCCTGTGGATCATCCGCGCCTCCATAACGGGGGAGCCGGGCGTCCCGGGCGAGTACGACTCCCGCAATGTGAACTCGATCCTCACTATCCTGGTGAAGTGACACATAGGACGGCCGTCGTGAAACGCCGCGCGGGTTCGCGGGGCCCCGGGATTCTGGCCGCGGCGCTCTGTCTTGTCCTCCCGGCTTTTATGGCGGCCGCCCCCGCGTTCTCCCACGGAGTCGGTTACAGGCGGTCACAGAAGCAGCCGGTAGCCCTCGAGTTCTACTACTCGACCGGAGAGGTCATGGCTTACACGGAGGTTAAAGTGTACTCCCCGGACGACCGCGTCAGCTCGTACCAGTCAGGGCTCACCGACGAATTCGGCCGCTACTCTTTCGTGCCCGGTACGGAGGGTGAGTGGAGAATGGTCGTGTCCGACACCGAGGGGCACAGGGCCGAGGCGGTGATTCCGGTCTCAGAAGCCAAGAGCCCGGACGGAGCCCAGGTCACGCTCGAATCTTCTTTTCCCCGGGGGAGCGAGCTGTATATCCGGGCGCTGCTGGGGACAAGCGTACTTTTCAACGTCGCCTCTTTCGTCACGGTCCTGCGCCGCAAGGCCGCGGAGAAATGCACATAAGCGAAGGGTTCCTCTCGCCCGGCGTGCTGGTCTCCGGATTCGTCATCGCGGGAGCGGGCGTGGCGTACGGACTTAAAAAAACCGATCCCGACAGGATCGTTCGCGTCTCCATGACCTCCAGCGTCTTTTTCCTGGCGTCTTTGGTGAACATAAGGGTGGGGCCCGGTTCGGCCCACATGTCCCTCATTGGAGCGATGGGGCTGATGCTGGGCTGGTCCTCTTTTCCAGCCGTATTCACAGCCTTGCTGCTGCAGGCGGCGCTCTTTCAATTCGGGGGGCTGTTCGTCCTGGGCGTGAACACCGCGTCGATGGCCTCCGCCGCGGTCATGGTCCATCTGCTCTTCGGGGGCGCCGTCAGGGCTTCCGGGGGCTCGGAGAAGCTCGCCGCCGCCGCTTCGTTCGCGGCGGGGTTTATCGGGGTATTTCTGGGGGCGGCGTTCTCGGGGCTGTGGCTCGCCGCGTCCGACCCGGGGCTGTCCGGCGCGGCATGGGCGCTGATAGCCGTGCACCTGCCGGCGGCGTTTCTCGAAGGGGCGGTCACTCTCGCTATGACGGCGTTTTTGAGGCGCACGTTCCCCGATGTGCTCGGCATGGCGGTGACACGGGAGTGACCGGCACGGCGGGTGCCTGGGGCGCCTCCTCCGAGCCCTCCCTTTTCGGCTCGTTCGACGACCGGGCGAAGGTGATCTGCGCGTTTGCGTATGTGATGACCCTCGCCGGCGCGGAAAATCCCGCGGCCCTCGCCGCCGGGGGTGTTCTGCCGATGTTTTTGGTCCTGTCAGGCCGTCTCAAAGGGTGCAAAGGGATTGGGGGCAGACTCGCCGCCGTGAACCTGACGGCGGTTTTCGCCTGGATATTCCTGCCGCTCACGTATCCAGGCGAAAAGGTGTTCTGGCTCTTTTCAAAAGAGGGCGTCGTGATGTCGATGATCATAACCTGGAAGATCAACCTGATGGCGATAGTGATGCTGCGCATGATAGAAGGGACCGGCGTCTCCGGCATGACCGGGGCCATGAGGAGGATCGGCCTGCCCGGGAAGCTGTGCGTGATGACGCTCCTGACGTCTCGCTGTATCCTGCTCCTGTCGGAGAACTTCGCAGCCTCGCGGCGCGCCCTGCGCCTCCGAGGTCCGGGAATCAGGGGGC
>JAISWP010000266.1 GCA_031271065.1 Synergistaceae bacterium | reverse complement strand
CCGAACAAACGGGACACCGCTATGGTGTTCCAGAGCTACGGGCTCTTTCCGCACATGAACGTATTCGACAACGTCGCTTACGGTCTGAGGCTCCGTAAAATGGACAAAAACGCCGTCTCGGAAAAGGTGACGCGATTCCTCGATATGGTGGGGCTGGGACAGCTGGCCAAACGCCCTCCGTCCCGGCTCTCCGGAGGACAGCAGCAGCGCGTCGCCCTGGTTCGTTCACTCATAGTGGAACCGTCGGTGCTGCTGCTGGACGAACCCCTCTCAAACCTGGACGCCCTGCTCCGGGAACAGATGAGAGTCGAGATCAGACGCCTTCAGAAATCCCTGTCCATAACAGCGATGTACGTGACCCACGACCGCGTGGAGGCTATGAGCCTGTCCGACAGGATAATAGTTATGAAGTCAGGGGCGATAGTCCAGATGGGCACTCCCAGCGAAATATACAGGGACCCCGCCGATACCTTCGTGGCGGGCTTCGTCGGCAAGGTCGCATTCTTCCCCTGCGAAGCCTCCGAAATGACCTCTGAGTGCTGCCGCGTCAGCCTGAGAGGGCGCGCGTTCGACGTCCCGAGGTGGGACAGGACGCTTAAAACCGGAGAAAAAGCCCTGGTGATGTGCCGTCCGGAGTCCCTGGCGCTGGGCGGACCGGGAGAGGGAATAGAGGACGGGACCGTTTCCACGAACGTGTACCTGGGCAGCAGCGTGGAATCCTGGGTCAAGACCCCTCAAGGCGACGTGCTGGTTCAGATAGACAACCCGGACGTGAAACGGGTGTGGCCGGAAGGGTCTTTGGTGTCGCTCACTTTTGAGCCGTCACTGGCTAAAGTCCTGAAAAACGCCTGATTTACCGGCGGACGCCGCGCTGCTCCAGAGACTTCTGCATATCGAGCAGCGCGACCTGCTGCGCTCTCATGCGGGCTATCTCGTCGCGGAGCCTGCACTGTTCCGTGGCAAGGTCCCCGGGGTCCTGAAGCAGTTCCATCCACTCGAAAGCCGGATGCTGTTTCGCGTTCCGCACCTTGTTCGTCATATCACCCATCTTATCGATGAGAGCGGCTTTCTCCTCCCTCATGGCGCCGATGTTGCTCGGAAGGTCGTAGCTGTCCGGGTAGTCGTCCGCCATCAGCAGAAGAGCCTTCAGGTGAAAGAGGTCGCATCCCGTGTAGGCGGAGTACACGCTGGGCCAGAGCGATTTCGCCTCGTCGCTCTGATCGGGATTTATGTCCGGGTTCAATTTGCGGCACAGGGTGCGGAAGATCACGCGTATCTCGTCCTCGTCCTCGTCCGGAGAGAGGGACGAAAATCTGGCCTTGGCGTTTTCTATCTGGGACACTTCGTGGGCGAGCCTGGCGTCCCACTCCTTGAACTCGCGCTCGATCCGGTAGTTCAAAGCCTCCTCGAAAACGGTCTTTCCCCTGTCTATGCTGGAGCGAAGCAGGGCGATCCTGCGGCGGACTTTCATCACCGCGACCTGGGCCTGAAGGAGTTCCACCCTGAGTGCCCCCACTTTGATGAGATAACTGGTCTGTGTCCTCGGTATCACGACGCGATTCGTAAATTCGAGTTCCTCGCAGAGGGAAGCGAGTTCGCTCCGCAGGTCGGCAAGTTCCTTGTACAGCTCTTCGAAATCCGGCGGCAGGTAATCTTTTTCGCTTCTGAAATCGCTCATCGGTGAACACCTTCGCACAATACGTTATGTTTTTATACGGAATATTCTACAACAAGTTTGTGAAGGCAGGACATGCAATTATACCTATGAGAAAAGCATTATAATTGTTATTGATATTTTATGGAAATTTATTATGTCATAATTCAAGACGGAGGTCCTCCGATGAAGAGAGCTCTTTTCGGCGAGAGAAGCATGGATATCGCCGATTTTCTGAAATGGATAAATTCGCTCCAGGGCGACGTGACGGAGCACAGGATAATCCCCGCCCGCGAGGCGTCGTTCGGGGAGTGGCCGGACATATCGCCCGAGCTCGTCTCCGCTCTGAAAAGGAGGGGCATAGAGCGTCTCTTTTCGCACCAGGCCAGCGCGGCCGCCCTCGGAGCGGCGCATCGGGACTTCGTGGCAGTCACTCCCACGGCGTCCGGCAAAACTCTCTGCTACAACGCGCCGGTCCTGAACGCCATAATGAAGTCCCCCTCCTCCCGGGCCATATACCTGTTTCCCACAAAGGCCCTCTCTCAGGACCAGATGTCCGAACTGCACGCCCTGATCGACGAGACCGGTCTGGATGTCCGCACTCACACATACGACGGCGACACCCCCGGGGACGTCCGCACCAAGGTCCGCAGATCGGGGCACATAGTGATAACGAACCCCGACATGCTCCACACCGGGATACTGCCGCACCACACGAAATGGAAGGATCTCTTCGAAAACCTCGAATACGTGGTGATAGACGAACTCCACACGTACAAAGGCATCTACGGATCGCACCTGGCGCTCATCCTGAGACGGCTTCTGCGGATATGCGAATTTTACGGATCGAACCCGTCTTTCATCTGCTGCTCGGCCACCATATCGAACCCGGCGGAGCTGGCCGAAGCCCTGACGGGCAGGAAGATGGAACTCGTCGCCGAAAACGGCGCTCCATCCTGCGAGCGGCACATCATCTTCTACAATCCCCCCATAGTCAACAGGCAGCTGGGGATAAGGAGGCCGTCCATATTCGAGACGGCCCGCATCGCTATCGAGGCTGTGACAAACGGCATCCGCACGATAGTGTTCAGCCGCTCGCGGATAAACGTGGAACTGCTGCTCAAATACATCCAGGACGCGGCGGCCGCAAAACGCATCCCTCCCGAGAGGATAGCGGGCTACAGGGGAGGATATCTCCCCAGCGAGAGAAGAGCTATAGAAAGCGGGCTCAGGAACGGCGACATCCATTGCGTCGTCAGCACGAACGCCCTTGAACTGGGCGTCGACATCGGATCTTTGGAACTCGCGGTGCTCCACGGATACCCTGGGAGCGTGGCCTCCGCCTGGCAGCAGATGGGCCGGGCCGGGAGACGGGCTGAGGGCGGAATATCCGCCGCCGTGATGGTGGCCTCGTCCACCCAGATGGACCAGTTTCTCTCGATGAACCCGTCGTACTTTTTCGGGGCCTCTCCTGAGAGGGCCAGGATAAACCCGTCGAACCCGTACATCCAGATCGGGCACGTCAAATGCTCCGCCTTCGAACTGCCCTTCTCGGCGGGCGAGAAGTTCGGCGGCGAGGAGGTGGACGAGGCTCTCGATTTTCTCGAACGCAGCGACGTGCTGCACAAAACGCAGGGCCGCTATTTCTGGCAGGAGGACTCGTATCCCGCGGCGTCGCTCTCGCTCCGCAGCGCCACTAGCGAGAACTTCGTCATCCACGATGTTACCGACGTGTCAAAACCGGCGGTGATAGGCCAGATGGACAGAAAGACCGCCCCGACCCTCATCTTCCCCCAGGCGATATACTTCCACGCCGGGGAGCCCTATCAGGTGCAGGAGCTCGACCACGAGAAAATGCGCTGTTACGTGAAAAAAGCGGACGTGGACTACTACACCGACGGAGACGCCGCGGCCCGCATAGAGGTCCTCGACGAGATGGAGCGCGGCGAAAAAACGGGCTGGGGCGAGGTGCTGCTGGCGGTGCGTCCCACCATATACAAGAAGATAAAGCTGCGGACCCACGAAAACGTCGGGTACGGGCACATCCACCTCCCCGAGGAGCAGATGCACACCACCGCGTTCTGGCTCAGCCTGGACGAGGAACATCTTCCGCCGCCGGACCGGGAGAGCGGAAAAAATCAGTCGCTCTACGGGCTCGCGAACCTGGTCAGGGGCATCGCCCCGCTGTATCTGATGTGCGACCGGACGGACATCATCGTGAAGGGACACGAGCGGGACCCTCACTTCAGGAAGCCGACGCTGTTCGTCGCGGACAACGTTCCGGGCGGGATAGGGCTTGCGGAGGCTCTCTACGACCTCGGCATGGGGCTCTTCTCGTCCTGTCTCGACGCGGCGGCGAACTGCAAATGCTCCTGGGGCTGCCCGGCCTGCATCGGCGCGGCCGTCTCCGACAGCGGCGAAAAAAAGGACGTCATAGATCTGCTGCGGAGGATAACGAACAGGCGGTAGAAACGCGTCTCAGGACGCGGGACTGATTCTGAGCGCCGGAACTAAAGCCCGCCCGCGAGGGCGGAATCTATCGCGTCGAACAGTACGCCGGGGTCCGGAACCCCTTCGAAAATCTTTTTTCCGTCCAGCACCCAGGCGGGCTTCGAGGGGGTTATTTTCAGCCTGATCACGTCCGCCAGGGCCCAGAAACCCCATGAGTTGACGACGGAGATTTCGACGCCGCTTCCGTAACGGTCCCGGAGTTCCCGCAGCAGTTTCCCGACGTCCGCAGCGTATTCCCGCGGATTCGAGTAAAGCGGCTCGCCGGTGGTGGAACGAAGCGCCGTGACACCGCAGCACCCCGGCATACAGAATCCTCCCTGCAAGAACAGTTTGAGCCTTAGCGACATGGCGACCGCCTCCTATCCGCTATGATACCACGGACGAACCGGCGGACGCCGTTCCGATTCTAAATCAAATGAACCTTGATTTAGAATCGGAATACGAGACACGGATGTCTCGTTCCGGCGCGCAGCGCTGACGCCCTTCTAAATCGACTTGCGGGAAGCAGGCTGATTTAAAATTAAAATTATGTGCCGGGCTGCCTGAGCGCGCCCGATAATTCAGAGTCTATCGCTTCGAAAAGCCGTTTAGGGTCGGGCACGCCCTCGCAGATTTTTTTCCCGTTCAAAACCCAGGTGGGCAGCCGGGGGGTTATGCCGAGCTTGAGCACATCCCACAGGGCGAACATGCCCCAGGAGTTGACGACCGAGAGTTCGACCTCGCCGTAGCGTTCCCTCAGTTCGTCCATTATTCTCCCGATGCGGTGGAAATATCTCCGCTGATCTGCTATCAGGAGTTCGCCGTCCGTCGCCCTCGGATATCCGAAGGCGAAAAAAAGCGGCATACAAACGGTCTGCTGCATGAAAAGTTTCAGTTTCAGCATGGTTTCGTTCCTCCCGCGCGTCCCGAACTCGAGCCGTTTTCTTCATTATAAAGATACCGGTATGATATTACGCGGCGGAATCAATTATTTCATCAGCGTAATCGCCGCAGATTCGCGCGTTTTTTATGAAGCGCCCGAAGTGCAAAACGTTTTGGAGATATATGCCCTTGTGATAAAATATTTTGCGGTTAGATGACGGATCGTGTCAAAACAATTCCATCGGACGGACCAGAGGGATCTGACGAAATTTTCCCTCCCTCCTTCAAGGGCGCCCGCGCGCCCTGGGGATTGGGAGGAGGACGCAGAGGTGATTTCATAATATGTCCGGACATTCGCATTGGTCGGGAATCAAGCATCGCAAGGCGGCTCAGGACGCTAAAAAAGGCGTTGCGTATCAGCGTCTGACGAAAAACATCATAGCGGCCGCCAAGACGGGAGGGGGAGACCCCAACGCCAATTTCGCCCTGAAGGTCGCGGTGGACAGGGCGAAAGAGGGCAACGTGCCGGCCGACAACATCGAGCGGGCCATAAAGCGCGGCGCCGGCAATCTTGAGGGCGTCACCTACGAGGACGTTACGTACGAGGGTTACGGGCCGGGCGGGATCGCGGTGATGGTAGAAACGTCGACCGACAACCGCAACAGGACCGCGCCGGAGATGAGGTCGCTCTTTACCAGGGTCGGAGGGGCCATAGGAGAGGTCGGCTGCGTCGCCTGGAATTTCGAGCGGCGCGGTATCGTCTCCGTCACGGGCAAGGGCATAGACGAGGAAGAACTCCTGAGCGCGGCGGTCGAAGCCGGCGCGCTGGACGTGGACGAATCCGACGACGGCTTCGAGGTCATAACGGAGCCCTCCGGCCTGTCCGCGGTGGCCTCGGCGCTGAAGGAAGCCGGCTACATAGTGGCCAACGCCGAGGTGACGATGGAGCCCAAGACCACGGTACAGGTAAAAACGAAGGAGGAAGCGGAAAAGATGCTCGGCATGATAGACCGCTTCGAGGAACACGACGACGTCCAGAACGTCTACTCCAACTTCGAGATACCTGACGAAATTCTGGCGGCCCTGGGCTGACTCCGCACGTAAATGATCTGCTTCGGGATCGACCCGGGCCTCGGAAGGATGGGTTACGGGGTCGTCAGCCAGCGCGGGGACGACATGCAAGCTCTGGACTACGGCGTGATCACCACCGAGCCGAAGGAGCCCATATCGTCGCGCCTCGCGTCCCTTTTCGCCTCTCTCGAGGAGCATATAGCGCGCCACAGACCGGACGCGATAGCGGTCGAGAGGCTTTACTTCGGGCGCAACACCACTACCGCTGAAATGGTATTCCAGGCCAGAGGGGTCATACTTCTGGCGGCTTCCCGCTTCGGACTCACGCCTTATGAGCCGAAACCCTCCGAGGTTAAACTGGCGGTCTGCGGTTACGGAGACGCGGAGAAAAATCAGGTGCAGGGCATGGTGAAAAATATTCTGAACCTCGAACACATACCGAAGCCGGACGACGCGGCGGACGCGCTCGCCGCCGCCATAACGGGCCTTTCGCTCTCGATGTACGACGCGCGGAACCTGGGGGCGTCCGGATGATACGCAGTCTCTCCGGGACGGTGCTGTCCGTGGAAAGCGACTCCATCTGCCTCGACGTATCCGGTTTCGGCATAGAGGTATTCGCCTCGGGGACGCTGATATCGTCCGCGGCGGCGGGAGAGTTTCTGAGCTGCCGGGCGTACATGCAGGTGAGCGAGGCCGGTATATACATGTTCGGTTTCTCCGACGAGACGGAGCGGGATCTGTTCCTTGAAATAACCCAGGTCAAGACTATGGGGGGAAAACTCTCGATAGCTCTTTTAAGACACCTGGACGCGCCGTCCGTAATAAGCGCCATAATGTCCGGGGACCCTTCCCGGCTCGCCGTGCCTGGGCTGGGGCCCAAAAGGGCGGAGCGCATCTGTTTTGAGCTGCGGCCTAAAATAGAAAAAAAGTTTTCGTCCCTCGCCTCTTTCGGAACGCCGGTTCTGCCATCGGCGCGGTCCGCCGAAGGCGAGGTAATAGGCGGGCTCATGGGCCTCGGATTTTCCCAGGGAGAGGCGTCCCGCGCCGTCTCCCAGTGCAGGGCCGAGAGCGGAGAGCGCGCGCTGAACGAGGAAGAACTGATGATGCTCGCGCTCCACAAACTCCAGAGGCGCTGACATGGAAGCGTCGGACAAGCCTTTCGAAAACCTGCGCAGGAACGCGGACGAGGACGCCGTATCGATCAGGCCGCAGGCGCTGGAGGAATTTATAGGGCAGGAATCTCTCAAGGACAAACTGTCCATTTTCATCAAGGCTTCGCAAAGCAGGGACGAACCCCTGGACCACACGCTTTTCTACGGCCCCCCGGGCCTGGGCAAGACCACTCTGGCGGGCATAATCGCCCGTGAGATGAAGGGCAATCTCAAAACCACATCCGGCCCCGCGCTGGAAAGAGCCGGGGACTTGGCGGCCATACTCTCCAACGTTCAGCTAGGCGACGTCCTTTTCATAGACGAGATACACAGGCTCTCGGCGAACATCGAGGAGATACTGTATCCGGCTATGGAGGATTTCAGCCTCTCCATAGTCATCGGGAAGGGGCCGCTCGCCCGCAGCATCAAGCTGCAGCTCCCGAAGTTCACCCTGGTCGGGGCGACGACGCGCCTGGGGCTTCTCACCTCCCCGCTGCGCGCCAGATTCGGCATAGTGGAGCAGCTCGACCTGTACTCTCCGGAGGAGCTCACGCGGATAGTCCGGAGGGGAGCGGACGCCCTCGAAGCCAGAATAACGAAGGAAGCGGCGGAGGAAATAGGGATGCGGGCCCGAGGCACGCCGCGCGTATCGCTCCGCCTGCTGAAACGTGTCCGGGACGTGGCGACGGTGAGAGGCGCGGAGATCATAGAGACGGGTCTGGCAAAAGCCGCCCTCGACATGCTGGGGGTGGACAAACAGGGCTTCGACGGACAGGACAGAAAGTTCCTGAGCGCCCTGACCGAGCTGTTCGACGGGGGGCCCGTGGGACTGTCCACGTTATCGGCGGCCCTCAACGAGGACACGGGGACCATAGAGGATATTTACGAGCCTTATCTCATCCAGAAGGGCATGATAGAGCGCACACCACGCGGCAGAAAGGCGACGCGCGGCGCTTACGAATACCTCGGGATAAGGCCGAAAAATCAGCCGCGCCAGCTGAACCTGCTGGAGGAGGATTTCTAAAAACGATGAACGGTCTGGGACGTATTCTCATGATCATCGGCGGAGCGGTATTCCTGATCGGGGCACTGGTATGGATAATCTCCAAAGCGGGCCTGCCCCTCGGAAGACTGCCGGGCGACGCCGTCTGGGAGGGAAAGAACGTAAAAGTGTACGTCCCCTTTGCCACGATGATCCTTGTGAGCGTGGTGCTGACCGTACTGCTCAACGTCATCGCCCGCTTCGGAAAAAAATAAAAAATAAATAAACCGGCTGCCGGTCATTAACCATCTGGAGGTACTGAATGAAAATTTATCCGTCCCAAAAACCGAACTTCGCGCGCTCTCTTATCCTCCCCGCAGTCTGCCTCGCCGTCCTGGCTTTCGCCCCGGCCGCTCACTCCGCTTCCGGCTTTAACGTCAAAGTCGGCGTGGCGGACAGCGTCTCGGGCGGCAAGGTGTCCGGCGAAGGCATAATATTCGCGGACGCCCGGGGCCTCAAAGGCAGCGTCCGGAACGGAGCCGCGGTGACGTCTTCCGGCGGGGGCGTCGCGGTCGGAGGCAGGACCCTTGCGCTGCCCGTGACGGCCACCGCAAAGAGCGGTCTGGGGTGGGACGGAGTGCGGTACAGGGGGAAGCTCGTCTTTATAAAAGCGGCGAAGGGTTTCACAGTCGTGAACGAGGTCGATCTCGAAAACTACATCCGGGGCATCCTCAAGATGGAGATGAGCGCCGACTGGCCTCTCGAAGCCCTCAAAGCCCAGGCTGTTCTGGCCCGAACGTATGCCGTGAGAAACAAAGGCAGGTTCTCAAAGCGCGGATACGACTTCGACGCTGGGGAGAACTCCCAGGTCTACAAAGGGATCAACGCGGAGAGCCCCAGCACGGACAAGGCGGTCTCGTCCACCGAGGGGCAGATACTGACGTGGAACGGCGAGACAGCCGACGTCTATTATCACTCCGACAGCGGAGGCGCCACCGCCGATTCGTCCCACGTGTGGGGGGCGAGCAGGCCGTATCTGCAGACGCGCCGCGAGGCCGTGGAGTACACTTCGCCCAACTCATCCTGGCAGACCTCCCTCTCCAAGGCCCAGGTCTCGTCCATCATCGCCAAAATGGGGAAAAACGTGGGAAACGTCACGCGTCTTGAACCGGCCCAGCTGGACAGCGCGGGGCGTGTGGTGCTCTTAAAGGCCGCCGGAGACCGCGGCGAAGCCACCGTCAGGGCGCACGATTTCAGAATGGCCGCGGGCAG
>JAISWP010000264.1 GCA_031271065.1 Synergistaceae bacterium | reverse complement strand
CGCATAACATTGACGCTCTTCTGAATCGACTTGCGGGAGGCAAGTTGGTTTAGAATTAGAAGTGATACGATTATCCCGCCGCGCTCTGATCGCGGCGGGACGGAGGTGCTGAAGTTTTGGACGAGATGAGGCTTTTGGGCGGCAGGAAACTGTCGTTCGCCAGGACCCTTGTAATGGGGATACTTAACATAACGAACGATTCTTTTTACGCGGCGAGCAGAGTATCCGGGGAAAGCGGCGCTCTGGCCCGGGCCGCGGCGATGGCGGAAAACGGGGCGGACATAATAGACATCGGGGCGGAGTCGACGCGTCCGGGCTCGCGCGGGACAAGCGCCGAAGCTGAATGTGACGCGCTCGTCCCCGTAATCAGATCCATCCGCAGAGAATTTCCCCTCATGCCCATATCCGTCGACACCCGCAAGTCCGCGGTGGCTTCGGCCGCCATCGAAGCGGGAGCAGACATCATCAATGACGTTTCAGGGCTGGACCTCCCCGAAGAAGCCGGTTCGATGGCGGCCCTTGCCGCCGGGACAGGCGCCGCTTATGTGCTGATGCATACCAAGGGGACCCCGGACGTGATGCAGAACTCGCCCGTTTATGACGATCTCATTCCGGAGATAGTGAGTTTTCTCGAGGATAAGATATCGTTTTTGGAAAAAGCGGGAGCGGGAAGGGAGTCCATCATCATCGACCCGGGAATAGGTTTCGGCAAGAAAGTTTCCGACAACCTCACCATACTGGCAAATATGGAAGATTTTTTGAAAATCGGCCTGCCCGTCCTCATCGGAGCGTCCAGAAAAGGTTTTATAGGGTCCGTCACAGTTCCTTCAGCCCCAAAGGATCCGGCGGAGAGGCTCGAAGGCACCGCGGCGATTTCTTCGCTCTGCGCGCTTTTGGGGGTTCATATCGTGAGGGTGCACGACGTACAGGCCAACCGGCGGGCCGTCGACATGATCGATGAGATAAAAAAGTACAGAAAATGACAGAGTGCATGATAGCGTTTGGGAGCAACGTGGGTAACCGGCTGGGCAATCTCAGGCGGGCTGCCGACGAATTAGGGGAGAGGGCCGGAAGAATAACCGCAAGAAGCGGCGTGTACGAGACCCCGCCGTGGGGAGTCGCTTCACAGAGGAGGTTTCTCAATGCCTGCGTGATCATCGAAACCGATGAGAGCCCGCGCGGTCTTCTGATGCGCGCAAAAGACACAGAACAGGCGCTTGGCCGAAAAATCCGCGAACGCTGGGGACCTCGGGAAATAGACGTCGATATACTGACATACGGCGAAATATCCTCCGAAGACGACGATCTCGTCATACCGCATCCCCTGATGACCGAAAGGGCCTTTGTGCTGGTTCCTGTCTTCGATATAGCTCCAGGCTGGAAACATCCAGTCACAGGGGAGCCGTTGCGGGAACTGCTCGAAAAAACAGATAAAACCGGGATAATCAGAATCACTTCGCTATGAAGGGGCGTAAAACAGGAAAAAACCGTTTCAGCTCGCCTGTCAGGGAGACGCCGCGTCGATTCATCCCGATGACGAAAGGCGAAATGGAGTCCCGCGGCTGGAACGAACTGGATTTTCTCTGTGTCACAGGGGATGCCTATGTGGACCACCCTTCGTTTGGGACCGCCGTAATCTCGCGCCTCCTGGAATCACTCGGTTACAGGATCGGTATAGCTGCGCAGCCCGACTGGAGAGGAACGGATGATTTCGCGGTCATGGGCCGACCGCGTCTCGGCGTTTTGGTATCGGCGGGTAATCTCGATTCCATGCTGTCGAATTACTCGTCGCCCGGCAAAAGACGCGCGCGGGACTCCTACTCTCCCGGCGGAAAACCCCGCAGAAGACCGGACAGAGCTGTGATAGTGTACTGCGGCAGGATCAGGGAGATATGGGGAGATATACCGCTTGTTATCGGCGGCATAGAGGCCAGCCTGCGCAGAATGGCCCATTACGATTACTGGGCGGATGAGGTCAGACGCTCCATACTGGCGGACAGCAGAGCGGACCTTTTGCTATACGGTATGGCGGAGACGCAGATTCGGTTAGTTTCAAAGCGCTTGTCCGAAGGGACGCCGGTCAGGGATATAAAAGATGTGCCGGGAACATGCTGGAAGACGCACGACATCGGAGAAACGGTCGGCAGAGGCTTTGTGACGGCGCCGCCGTTCGGCAGTGTCAGTAAGGATAAGAAGGCATTTGCCGAAGCCTTTAAAATTTTTTACAACGAGCAGAATTTCGCTTCCGGCCTTGCCGTGGTACAGGATCAGGGATCGTGGCTTGTGGTCCAGAATCCGCCGCCGCCTCCTATGACCTCCTGCGGGCTGGACGCGGTATATGACCTCCCTTACATCAGAAAACCCCATCCGATTTACGAAAATTCAAAAATACCCGCGCTGGATGAGGTCAGTTTTAGCATAACGAGCCATAGGGGCTGCTTCGGAGAGTGCGCTTTCTGCTCCATATCGCTTCACCAGGGCAGGGTAATCCAGGCCCGAAGCAGAGACAGCATCGTGCGTGAAGCTGAAATGCTGACCGGCGACCCGGATTTCAAAGGCTATATTCACGACGTAGGAGGCCCCACGGCTAATTTCAGAGTTCCTTCCTGCGCAAAATGCCTGACTGAGGGGGCGTGCAGGGGTAAATCCTGTCTGTTCCCGTCGC
Source organism: Synergistaceae bacterium (assembly GCA_031271065.1). Classification (GTDB taxonomy): domain Bacteria; phylum Synergistota; class Synergistia; order Synergistales; family Synergistaceae; genus JAIRKI01. Next base: position 1,672 of record JAISWP010000264.1, on the reverse strand, counting down.
CATGCGAAAACCTACGCCTGTCCCACGCAGAGTGCCTGGAAACCCTGCGGTCCGTCGCCGCCGTGAAAGGGGTGAAGAAAGTATTCGTGCGTTCCGGTCTGAGGATCGATTATATACTGGCCGCCGCCGACGGACGGTCCTTTCTGGAGGAACTCTGCAGAAACCACGTCAGCGGACAGCTCAAAATAGCGCCGGAACACTCCGATCCGGGCGTCCTGACGTGTATGAGGAAATCCCCGCCGGATGTTACGAGGAAATTTGTGAAGCTGTTTCGTGAAATCAACGAGCGGCTGGGCAGAAAACAGTTTCTCGTTCCCTATTTCATGTCCTCTCACCCGGGATGTGATATGAAGGCGGCGCGCGGTCTGGCTGATTTCATGAAAAAAGAGGGTCTGCATCCGGAACAGGTCCAGGAATTTACTCCAACTCCCGGAACGTTGTCCGCCTGCATGTACTGCACCGGCATCGACCCGTTTTCCGGAAGATCCGTGTATGTTCCGCGGACAGCCGAAGAACGGGCAGAGCAGAGGTCCTTGCTGGGTCCGAAAAGACATCGCGCGGCTGCGCCCGCGGGGCAGGTATCCGTGAAATCCAGCGGAAGGCGTAAGCAATCCGGTTTAAAATGAACCCTTCCTCTGTAAAAACATCCGCGCACTGGACAATGATTTGAACAGGCTGTAAAATCCCTGCCAGAGGTGCGCGGCGTTTGTTTGTTCTTGTGCTGATCGTACCCGTTTTGGTATGCTGAATATGAGGAGGAGTCGTCTTGTCGTTTAAAAAAATACTGGCCGTAACAGCGTTGGGCGTATTAATGTGGAGCCTGTCCATGACGGCGGTTTACGCCGCGTCGGATAAAATAGGATTTATAGATACTCAGCGCGTTTTGGTGGCTCACCCGAAATATGAGACCTCGCAAAAATATATAGACGAATTTATAACGAAGAAGACGGAAGAAGCGCGGGCGGCTGCCGAAAAAGAGCCGGATCAGAACAAAAGGCTGGAGATCATCGATATCGCCCGCAGAGAAAGCGGACGCGAAGAAATGAAAGTAATGAACCCCATCACAGATGAGATAAACAAGGTCATCGAGACCGTGGCAAAATCTAAGGGCGTTACGATAGTTCTGGAGAGGGTTTACATATTCTTCGGCGGAGTCGATCTGACCGATGATGTGATCAAAGGTGTCCGGGCCATAAAATCGTAAATAATTTTTTTGATCTCCCGTTTACAGGGTTGACACGCGGCAAAGGGCCGATGTATACTTGCCCTTGCGTTGACCGGGGGCGGATAGCTCAGTGGGAGAGCACCTGCCTTACAAGCAGGGGGTCGTAGGTTCGAAACCTATTCCGCCCACCACATGAGTGCCCGTCTTCGCGAAGTGGAGCTGTAGCTCAATTTGGTCAGAGCGCTGGCCTGTCACGCCAGAGGTCGCGGGTTCAAGTCCCGTCAGCTCCGCCACTTTATAGATAACATGGCGGGATAGCTCAGTAGGTAGAGCAACGGACTGAAAATCCGTGTGTCCCCAGTTCAATTCTGGGTCCCGCCACCAGTGCCATAAAAATAAGCGGAAGTAGCTCAGGGGTAGAGCACAACCTTGCCAAGGTTGGGGTCGCGGGTTCAAATCCCGTCTTCCGCTCCAGAGATACCCAGGGTTCAGGGGGGTTTCCTCCTG
>JAISWP010000239.1 GCA_031271065.1 Synergistaceae bacterium | reverse complement strand
AAACGTCGGGAGACTTCCGCTTCGCCTACGACAGCTACCGCCGTTTTATCCAGATGTTCTCCGACGTGGTCCTGGAAGTCAGCGCGGAACTCTTCGAGGAGAAACTGAAAAAGACCCGCGACGCTTTGGGAGTCGAGTTCGATCATCAGATACCGGCGGATTCCCTCAAAAGCCTGATAGCCGATTACAAGGCGATAGTGAAGGACGCCGGCAGGGAATTTCCGACGGATCCCGAGCGCCAGCTCCGCCTCGCCATAGACGCGGTATTCCGCAGCTGGAACACGCCGCGCGCCAACACTTACCGCAAGATCAACAACATCTCCGCCGACCTCGGCACGGCGGTCAACGTCGTGTCGATGGTATTCGGCAACCTGGGCGCCGACTGCGGAACGGGCGTCTGCTTCACCCGCGACGGAGCCACCGGCGAGAACAAACTTTACGGCGAATACCTCATGAACGCGCAGGGCGAGGATGTGGTGGCCGGCATCAGAACGCCCAGCCCCATCGCCGAACTTGAGAAGGTCATGCCGGAAGTTTTCAGAGAGTTCTGCCGGATAGCCGATCTCTTGGAAAAGCATTACAAAGACATGCAGGACATAGAGTTCACTGTGGAGCGGGGCAAGCTCTACATACTTCAGACCCGCAGCGGCAAGAGGACCGCCGCGGCGGCGGTCAGGATAGCGATGGACATGCTGCGCGAAGGTCTGATAGACGCGGATACCGCCATCGGGCGCGTCGAGCCGGAACAGGTCGAGCAGCTCCTTCATCCCCAGATCGATCCGAAGGCCAAGTATAAAGCCCTCGCCAAAGGACTTCCCGCCTCGCCCGGCGCGGCTGTCGGCGAAGTGGTGTTCGACGCAGACGACGCAGCTGAAAAGGGCAGGACCGCGCCGGTCATCCTGGTTCGTCCCGAAACCACCCCGGACGACATCCACGGGCTCTTTGCCGCTCAGGGAGTTCTCACCAGCCACGGCGGCATGACCAGCCACGCTGCGGTCGTGGCCCGCGGCATGGGCAAGCCGTGCGTCTCCGGCGCGGAGACAGTGAAGATCGATCTCAAAGAGGGCATATTCACTGTGGGCGGCGTGACGGTGAAAAAGGGCGATTTCATCTCCCTGGACGGTTCGAAGGGAGAGGTCATCGTCGGCAGAGTCCCGCTGATCGAGGCCCAGTTCTCGGACGATTTCAGGGAACTTCTGGATAAAGCCGACGAAGTGAGCAGACTGGAAGTATGGGCCAACGCGGACACTCCCGAAGACGCCAGCCGCGCGCGCGATTTTGGAGCCCGCGGAGTGGGGCTCTGCCGCACAGAGCACATGTTCATGGCCGCTGACCGCCTGCCCTCCATGCAGAAGATGGTCATAGCCTCCACCCGCGACGAGCGCGTCGCGGCTCTCTCGGTGCTGGAACCGATGCAGAAGAAAGATTTCGCGGGCATATTCGAGGCGATGGACGGGTTCCCGGTCATCATCCGCCTTCTCGATCCCCCGCTGCACGAGTTCCTGCCTAAGATACCCGATCTCGAGAAAGAGCTGGCCTCGGTTGGCGAGAACAGTGAGCGCGGCAGGGTCATCAAGACCGAGATAGCCCGCGCCGGCGAACTGCACGAGTTCAACCCGATGCTCGGCTTCCGCGGCTGCCGTCTCGGCATAGTGTACCCCGAGATATTCGAGATGCAGATCAGGGCGATCATCTCCGCTGCGATAGATGTCTCCCGCAGGGGGATCAAAGTGCATCCGGAGATAATGATGCCTCTCGTCGGCATCAAGGAGGAGATGAGGCGTCTGGAGGTCATGGCCCGCACGATAGCCGCCGGGATCATGGAGCGCGAGGGAGTCAAAGTGGACTATAAGGTCGGCACGATGATAGAGGTCCCGCGCGCCGCCATGATAGCGGACGAGGTGGCCGAGTACGCCGAGTTCTTCAGTTTCGGCACAAACGACCTCACCCAGACCACGTTCGGATATTCCCGCGACGACGCGGAGAACAAGTTCCTCGGCTTCTACGTGGAGGACGGAGTGGTGAAGGACAATCCGTTCCACGTACTTGACCGCGGCGGAGTCGGAGAACTTATGAAGATAGCGGCGGAGAAGGGCCGGTCCGTGCGTAAGGACATCAGTAGAGGAATATGCGGAGAGCACGGAGGAAATCCGTCGAGCGTGGCTTTCTGCCACTCCCTCGGCCTCAGCTACGTCAGCTGCTCGCCCTTCCGCGTCCCGGTAGCCCGCCTGTCGGCGGCCCACGCCGCACTCGGCAGATTGAAGTAAAAAAGAGCGGCCGGCCGTATCCGGCCATATAACCGGCAAGGCGCCCGCGGCCCCGGCAAAGGGGCCGCGGTTTCGTATAAACTGCCGGCGGCAAACGTTTTTTTGACATGCGCGGGTTATGCTATACGCGGTCGGCTGCTCCCCGCAGAATTTTACGCGACCCTTGGAGGTGCTTCTCATGTATGAAGATGATTTTTCGTCCGCGGCCGCGGCGGCGCGCAAGAAAAGAGACCTGCTGTCAAGCTGTCCCGCCGGGTATTTCGTGTCGTCCATGATGGCCGGCGTGCACGTCGGTTTCGCCGTCCTGCTGCTGGCGACCATAGGCGGGCTCACATACGGGGATCATTCGTCCAAGATACTGATGGGCGTGTCATTCGGGATAGCCCTGAGCCTTGTCGTAATCGCCGGCTCCGACCTTTTCACCGGCACGAATCTGGTGATGGCGGCGGGAGTGATGAGGGGAACCGCAGATCTGTCCGACGCGGTGAGGGTCTGGACGGTCTGTCTGCTGGGCAACTGGGCGGGATCTGCCGTCCTGGCCGTCACGTACTGGAAGACGGGGCTGGGGGAGGGAGCGGTAAACGATTTCATCGCGGGCGCCGCCGCCGCGAAGATGAGTCCCGGCATCTCGGAGCTCTTTCTGAGAGGGGTTTTATGCAACATTCTGGTATGCCTCGGGGTCTGGTGTTCCTACAGGTGCAGGTCGGAAAGCGGGAAGCTCATCATGATCTTCTGGTGCGTTTACGCGTTCATCACAAGCGGTTTCGAGCACAGCGTGGCGAACATGACCATGCTCACCATGGGGCTTTTGGTCCCGCATTCCGAGGCCGTCACCGCCGCCGGATATTTCAGAAACATACTGACTGTGGCCGCCGGCAATATGGTTGGAGGTATTTTTTTCGTTGCGTGCCCATATTTTGCGTTATCCCGGGAAAAATAGTATATAGTGATCGCAGGATTTTTTACATGTGACCTGGGAGGTCTAGTTATGGAACGAAAGATATCCGAGTCGAAACACCGTTTCCTGTCGGAGGAATCGCGCGGGTGGGTGGACGGCGGGATAATTACGGAAGAACAGAGAGGCGGCATCATAGCCTGTTATACGGTGGTCCGCGCTCTGCCCGCCGCGGTGATGGCTCTCGGCGCCGCCATGATCGGCATAGGAGTGCTCAGCTTCATAGCGGCCAACTGGAACGTCATACCGCCCTTCCTGAAAATCGTCATGATAGTGGGCTCCTATATATGCAGCGCGGCGGCCGCGTTTATGTGCGAGAAGAAAGGGCACAAAACCGCCTCGGACGTCCTGCTCTTTTTCTCGGGTTTCCTCGTTCTGGGCGGGTTTGCCCTCCTGGCCCAGATATTCCATCTGTCCGGCGATATTACCGGCCTGCTGGGCCTGTGGCTCGCAGTGTACGCGCCGACTTTTTTTCTGGTGCGGAGCGTGCCGGTTTACGCGCTGTACGAGACAGTGTCGATCGCCTACGTGTGTATCATCTATTGGTCCTACCTGAACCGTTCATGGGAAAGAGGCGACCAGTCGTCGCTGATACTCGGCCCGTGGCAGCCCTATGCGCTGCTCCTGCTGCTCGCGGTTTCGGCTTGGTATTCCTGGTACGAGGAAAGCAGAGCGCCGGCGGGCTCGTCCTCCAGACTGAGAGATTTTTTTATAGGGGGCTCCACGAGGCGCGCCATGCTCGGCAATTTTTTCATCGTGGTGTGGTTTTCGTGGATGTGCGTGATAAACAGCAGACATGAGTCGTTTCTTCCGTACGTGTTCGGCATCCTCGTCATAGGGGCGGCGATAAACGCGGCTGCGTGGAAACTCGACGCCTCCGACCTGGACTGGCAGGCGATGCTCCTGATAAGCGCGGCCGGGCTCGCCCTTACGTTCCCGTTTATATGGAGCTCCTCTGATCTATACAGTTACAGCCGCGACAGGAGCGTTCTCACTCCCCATACCGCCGCTTCCGGCGCCGCGCTGGGCGCGTATCTGGTCTACAGGATAATACGGCGGCGGAAGGGCGGGGGGTTTTCCACGTTCATGTTCTGCGTGCTGCTGGCCCGCTGGTACTTCGACATGTTCTTCGACTTCATGGATAAGTCGATCTTTTTTCTGACCGGAGGCGCCGTCCTGCTGTCCATAGCGTATGCCTGCAGGAAATGGAGGGGATATATGATCCCGCAGGGCGGGAACGTATCGGAGGACGCCGGGGCCGGGGAGGGCGGAGACGATGAATAGGCCGCAATTCACCAGGTCCCTCGCGTTCAAATATGTCCTGATAGTGATACTTCCTCTGTCCGCGATGTTTTATTCGCAGATAACGAACACGCTGACCCTCCTCATGGGCGAGCAGGTGATGCTGGAGACCAGACCGGTGGACCCCAGGGACATACTGAGGGGGGATTATGTCATCCTGGACTACCTGATATCGGACATAGACGACTCCCTGGCAGACGACGGGAAAACGGACATATACGATCTTGCGGGCAGGGAAGTGTTCGTGACCCTGGAACGCGACGAGAGCGGAATAGGTTCCGTAAAGTCCGCCTCGCTCGCCCGGCCTTCGGAAAGACTTTACATAAAAGGGACGTTTGGGTCGTCCTGGGACCGAAGCGTCAGATACGGCATCGAGGCGTATTTCGTCCCGGAGGGAACCGGAGGGGAGATAGAGGATATGATAAACGACGCTGAGGTGAAGGTACTGGCCGACGTGAGGGTGCTCCGGGGGCATCCTGTCATAAAAGCTCTCAAATTCGTAAAAGTTACGGATAAATAGTTCCGTTGAAATAGTGCGGAATTTCAATTGTTCGTGTAATTTAAAATAAATCAGCTTATACTTGCTTGATTTAAAATTACAGCGGCGGACAGGAAGGAACAGCTTGTACGTTGAAATACGATCTACGCGATGAAAAAACGCTGCGCGAAGTGTGGGAGGAACGGGAAGTCTCCTGGCTGGCGCCGTGGGCGTGTCCGGCGTCAAAGAGCCGGGGCAGGAATCGGGAGGAAAATCCCTGTTCGATACGGACCGCCTTCCAGCGTGACAGGGACCGGATAATCCACAGCAAGTCCTTCAGACGCCTCAAACACAAGACCCAGGTGCTCCTGCTGCCGGAGAGCGATCATCCCAGAACGCGCCTGACCCATACACTCGAGGTGTCGCAGATAGCGCGGACGATCTCGAGGGCGCTCCGGCTCAACGAAGATCTGACCGAGGCCATAGCCCTGGCCCACGATCTGGGGCACACCCCGTTCGGCCACCTGGGTGAGAGGGTGCTCCGGGAGATATCCGTTGCGGAAGGACTGGAGCCTTTCCTCCACGCCGAGCAGAGCCTGAGAGTGGTCGACCTTCTGGAGCGCGACGGCCGGGGGCTGAATCTGACCTGGGAGGTCAGGATGGGCATAGTCCAGCACTCGAAGGGGCAGGTGGACGTCCGGACGGGGTTCAGCCTGGAAAACCCGTCGTCCGTCGAGGCTTGGGTGGTGCGTATATCCGACTCCATAGCCTATCTCAATCACGATCTGGACGACGCGGCGGGCGCGGGGCTTTTGTCCGTCGGCGACATTCCGCGGGGGGTATTCGAGACTCTCGGCTCGTCTCACGGACAGAGGATCGATTCGCTGGTCAAAGACGTGATAGCGAACAGCGAGGGCGGCAGACTGTCTTTCAGCGACCCAATACTCGAGCAGATGGAGTCGCTCAGGAATTTTCTCTACGTCTCTGTCTACACGCACAAATCCATAAGAAACGAGGAGCCGAAGGTGTCGAACGTGATAAAGTTCCTCTATCGCTATGCCCGCGAAGAACTCGGCAGAGGGGCGAGAGAGGCTTTAGACGAGATATCCGGCATGACCGACCGCTATGCCTTGCATCTCTTCCGCAGCGAGGCCGAACCCTGCGCGTGAGAACTGCTCGCGATTAGAGCCCTCTTGAGTCAAAAATCGTCCGAGTGAGCGATTCCTCTATTGGATATTGTACTGCCGCAGCAGTTCCTGATACCGGCGTTCTATCTCGTCGGCCGGGGCCGGGTCGGACTGGTACGGGTTGATATCGGGCTCCGGCAGAGGCGCTGGGTCGAGCGTGAGGCCGGGCGTGGGCTCGAATATCTCCGGAGCCTCCTCCCACGGGGTTTCAAGATACCAGTTATCCAGTATATCTCCGTCCTCCGGCGTCAGAAGCAATTGAGGCGCGTTGCTGTCGTCCTGGGCCTCATATACGTCGCCGCCGTGCCAGGGGCAGTATGATTCCGGGGCCTGCCCCGCCGTAAGTAGCAGGTTCGCTTTGTGAGGGCAGGTTTTTGTCGCCAGAAATCCGGTCGCCCTGCATATCGTCACGCTCTGGACCCCCGTATCGGGGGGTATCTGGAATTTCTTCGGGGTGTTCATTATCTTGACGGCGCCCTCCATGAATTCCTTCCACACAGGCGCCGCCACCGTGCCTCCGAAGGCCCTTCCGAGCGTCTTGTGGTTATCGTTTCCCACGTAGACGACCGTGACCAGGTTCGGCGTCCCCCCGACGAACCAGACGTCGGTCCAGTCGTTGGTGGTTCCGGTCTTGCCGAAGGTGTCGTAGCCCTCTTTCGCCAGGTTGGCTCTGGTACCCGTTCCCCAGCTTACCGCCTGCATGAGCATCGATCTGACTGTGGCGGCGGTCTCCGGAGAGAGGGCGTTTGTCAGCACAGGGCCGTTCTGCTCCACCGGTTCGCCGTTGCTGTCGAGTATCTCCCGGACCCCGAAGGGGACTATCCCGTGTCCGTTGTTGGCGAACACGGAGAAAGCGGCGCCCATTTCAATGGGCGTCAGGCTGCTCGAGCCAAGCGCCACCGAGAGGTCCTGAGGAAGATACGGGGTCGTTATGTTCATGCGCCTTGCCTGGGATCGTATCGTCTCGACTCCGGTCAGCTGGGCGAGACGGACCGCCGGCGTGTTGATCGATTGGGCCAGCGCGTCGATCAGCGTCACCTCGCCCCTGTTCTTGCCGTCGCTGTTTTGGGGAGACCAGCCGTTGGCGAATTTCAGCGGGGCGTCCAGTATCCTGTCCACCGGCCTGAAACCGTTTTCCAGCGCGGCCGCGTACACTATGGGCTTGAACGCCGAGCCGGGCTGCCTGTAGGCCTGTGTCGCCCTGTTGAATTTGCTGTCGTCGAAGTTTCTGCCGCCTACGAGGGCCAGTATCTCGCCGGTGTTGGGGTCGAGGCAGACCAGCGCGCCTTCGAACTGCATCTTGGAGATCACCGATTCCGCGTGTTTTTGAAGCTCGAGGTCTATTGTGGTGCGTATGGTGAGTCCGCCCTTGTATATGCGGTCCTTGCCGTATTTCGGCAGCAGCTCCTTGAACAGTATGTGGGACACGAAATGCGGCGCGTCCTCCATGACGAACTGGACCTTGGTGTCCGCGCTCCTTATGTAAGTCAGATTGGCGGCCATTGCCTGGGATTTTTCCTGAGGCGTTATCACGCCTGTGTCGCTCATGCGTCCCAGGACGTAGCTCTGGCGTGTTTTAGCCCTGTCCGGGTGGCGGATAGGGGTGTAGGCGTTGGGGGCGGGAAGGAGTCCCGCCAGCATGGAGGACTCAGCCAGCGTCAGATTGGCCGCGCCCTTCCCGAAGTAGTTCTGGGAGGCAGCAGTGATGCCGTAAGCCCCCTGGCCGAAATAGGCCATGTTCATGTACAGTTCGAGAATCTGATCTTTTGTGTATACCTGTTCCATGCGGATGGCGATGATCGCCTCTCTCGCTTTGCGCTTGAGCGTGCGGTCGCGGTTTAAAAACATCATGCGCGCGACCTGCTGGGTGATGGTGCTCCCTCCCTGCAGGGAGTTCCGGTTCACTATATCGTTTATGCCGGCCCTCACGATCGCTTTGATGCGTATTCCCTTGTGTTCGTAGAACTCGCTGTCCTCAGCGGCCAGCACGGACTTCAGCGCCCAGGGCGATATCTGCCCTATTGGGGTCCACGTCCTGTTTTCCTCGAAAAGACGCGCTATGATGTTATCCTGCCGGTCGTAGACCACGGAGGTAAGGTTCGGCGTCCTCATGTTCTCGATCGACGGTATGTCCCTGGTGATGTCGTTCAGGAAGGCTGCGGCCAGCACGGAGCAGAAGGCTGCTATTCCTATGACGAGAAATATGAGAAGGTGAAAGAGACCCTTCATGATCGAGATCGCGCCGAATCCCGGTTTTTTCCCTCTATTTTCCGATCGCTTACTGTTTCCGCGCATTGAACAAACCTCCGGTGCCTGGAGCAGAGCATTATATTACTATAATGATATTATACTATACATTGCTCACGCATCATCCCATTCCGGTGAGCATACCCGATCTTCGATGCCCGCGAAATTGCATGGGAATTTTTTCAAAAGAATGATTTCCCCCCTTGCGCTATTCGGCGATGCGTGTTATATTAGCCAACGTCGCGCCTCACGGAGTGACATCGCACCTTGCCAACAGAATACAGCGCGTAATATATGAATGAACTATGTCAGTCAATTTCAAAAAGCCAAGGAGAGTTTGATCCTGGCTCAGGATGAACGCTGGCGGCGTGCCTAACACATGCAAGTCGGACGGGATTGCGCGTACCGAGGAGGAAAGCTTGCTGGAATCCGAGGTATGTGTAATTTAGTGGCGGACGGGTGAGTAACGCGTGAGGACCTGTCCATCGGAGGGGGACAACAGCTGGAAACGGCTGCTAATA
>JAISWP010000167.1 GCA_031271065.1 Synergistaceae bacterium | reverse complement strand
ATCGTCTACGAGGAACTGATCAGGGTCATGGGCAGGGATCCCGCGCCGCTTCTTGTATCTCCCAAGCCGCCTACCGTCTATATGATGGTCGGTCTTCAGGGGTCCGGCAAGACCACCACGGCGGTCAAAATAGCGCGCAGTATGTCGAAATCTCACAAACCGCTTGTGGTGGCCTGCGATCTGAGGCGTCCGGCGGCGGCGGAGCAGCTCAGGGTCCTGGCGGAGGCGTCCGGCGCGGCGTTTTTCGGCCCGGAGCCCGGCGAGAGCGACCCGTCGTCCGTGGCCGTGAAATCTCTGGCTTACGCGGAAGATCATCTGTGCGATCTGATCATCCTCGACACCGCGGGCCGTCTCCAGCTGGACGACGAGTTGATGACCGAGCTGGACAGGATGAAGGAAGCTGTCCCTCCCCACGAGATACTGCTGGTGGTCGATTCGATGACTGGGCAGGAGGCTGTGGAAGTGTCCCGGGTTTTCAACGAGCGCCTCTCTCTGACCGGCGCGGTGCTGACCAAGCTCGACGGTGACGCCCGGGGAGGCCCGGCGCTTGCCATAAGGGCCGCCACGGGAGTTCCTATAAAGCTGGCGGGCATGGGGGAGCGCACCGAGGACCTGGAACGGTTCGACGCTTCCCGCATGGCTTCGCGCATCATGGGAATGGGCGATATGGCCGGCCTCATGGAGAAACTGGAACGCGCCGCCACAGCGGAAGATGTGGAACGCATGACCGACAGCATGAGGAAAAACCGCTTCACGATGGAGGATATGCTCATGCAGCTCGAGCAGGTGAAAAAACTCGGCCCTCTGGACAAGGTGCTGGAGATGCTGCCGATACCGGGCGCTTCGAAAGCCCTCAAGGGCGCCGATCTGGATATGTCCAGGCTTAAATACACCGAGGCCATAATCCGGTCCATGACACTCAAAGAGCGCAGATCGCCCGAAATAATAAAGGGCGGCAGACGCAGGAGAATAGCGGAAGGGTCCGGCACCAGCGTTCAGCAGGTCAATCAGGTCCTCGCTCAGTACGAACAGATGAAGGACATGATGCGCTCGCTGGGAAAGATGGGCAGGATGGGCCCGAAGTCGTTCAAAATGTCCGGCATGATGAAAAATATGATGCGGGGGAAATGACGGATCATCTCCTGTCCCGGCATTATGTTTCATTAATATAAGTAGGAAATAAAGTTTTTCCAAATCTACCTGAGGAGGTGTTTGTAAAATATGGCAGTTCGTATACGTTTAGCGCGTCACGGAAAGAAGAAGGCCCCGTTTTACCGTCTGGTGGTGGCTGATTCCCGTTCGCCCAGGGATGGCCGTTTCATAGAGCTGCTCGGCACGTACAATCCGATGACGGATCCCGCCGAGGTAAAGGTGAACGAGGAACGCGCCATTCACTGGCTGACCGTGGGAGCTGTTCCTTCCGACACGGCGCGCGCGCTGCTTCGCAAAGCGGGCGTCCTGGATCAGTTCGCCGCCGCCGGAGAAAAGGCCGCAGCTCCGGTCTGCTGCGAGACGCCGGACGCGGAGTAATGTCCGATGCCTGACTATGGCGCGATAGTCGAATATATCGTCCGCAGGCTGGTAAATCAGCCGGACGATGTCAGCGTCACCAGCGAGCGCAGCGACGCCGGCGCGTCTATGGTGACCATTTCTACCGCGCCCGAAGATATTGGACGCGTAATTGGGAAACACGGTACAACGATAAACGCTATAAGGCTAGTCGCTAAGGCCGCCTCCGTGAAACCGGGGGAGAAAGTCGATGTCGACCTATCCTGAATCCGTGAATCGGGACGGTCCGAGACGGGCGGACGGGACAGAACGGGTCCAGATCGGAAGGATAGTCGGTGCGCACGGGGTCGGAGGCGTCATACGGGTCCATCCGACCACGGATTTTCCCGAACGCTTCTATGATATGAAAACGCTGCGCGCAAAGGCGCGCGGCAAGCCTGAGATCGAACTCGAAGTGATCTCCGTGAAGCCCCACGAAGGCAAGGGGCAGCTGCTCGTCACCGTGAGAGGAATCGAGGACAGGGACGCGGCCGAGGCCCTCAGGGGGCGCGTCATAACCGTGGCGCCGGATGAGAGGGTCGAGCTGCCTGAAGGGGAGTACTGGATAGATTCGCTGATCGGTCTCGACGTGATCGAGACGGGCGGCAGGCATCTCGGCATAATAGAGGACGTACTGACCACCGGCAGCAGCGACATCTACCAGGTGAGAGCCGACGACGGCACGCTGAAGATGATTCCGGCGATAGAGGACGTGGTGAGGGAAATATCCTTGAACGACGGCGCGGTGAAGGTCGATCTGCTGGAGGGGCTCTGGGATTGAGCGGCGCCCCGAAGGTCGGAATATCTATAGTCACCGCGTTCCCCGATCTGGTGAGAAGTTACCTCGGCACCAGCGTGCTGGGCAGAGGAATACGCGCCGGCAGACTCGAAATATCTGTGCTGGACATCAGGGATTTCGCATCCGGCGGTTATCGTCAGATAGATGACGTCAGTTACGGCGGAGGCGGCATGGTGCTGATGGCGGAGCCTCTGGCGCTGGCTGTCGAGCACGCCGCGCCGAAAGAGGAGCGTTTCGTGGTCTATCCCAGCCCCCAGGGCGTCCCGCTCCACCAGGAACTGGTTGAGGACTTAAGACGCATAGCGGGGGTAAAGCGGCTCGTCATAATCTGCGGACGCTACGAAGGCGTCGACGAGCGCTTTGTCGAGAGCTGCGCGGACCTGGAGGTATCCGTCGGCGATTTCGTGCTGACCGGAGGAGAGATACCTGCTCTCGCGATAACGGACGCTCTGGCGAGGCTCGTCGACGGAGTGGTGGGACGCAGGGAGGCGGTTAGGGACGACTCGTTCTTCTCCGGGATGCTGGATCATCCGCACTGCACCAGGCCTGAAGTTTGGCGGGGCATTGCGGCGCCCCGCGTGCTGCTGGAGGGTGACCCCGAGGCTGTAAACCGTCACAGGAAAAAGGAGGCGGTGCGCCGGACTGTCTCCCGCAGACCGGAGGTCATCTCGAGGGCCGGAATAATGTCCTGTCTTGCGTGCGGGGTCTATGTGGCGCAGCTGCATCACCCGGTGCTCGGTAAAAACGGCGGCGTTTCGACCACGGCCGTCACCGGGACGGATTTGCACGACATAGCTAGGGCGTGCCGCACGTATGGGGTCGAAAGGTACATAGTAGCGACTCCCCTCGCGGAGCAGAGGGAGATGGTGAAAAAAATAGCGTCTCACTGGACTGAGGGATACGGCGCGGAGTTCAATCCAGACAGGGCGGAGGCCATGAGAAAGATAAAGGTAACAGGTTCGCTGCGCAGGTCTTTCGACTGGATCGAGTCCCGTGAGAAACGCCCCCCGTTTGCCATAGCGACTACGGCGCGCGAGGCGGACAACTCGGTCTCCTGGCTCTCGCTGAAAATGCGTATCCTCGATATCGACCGTCCCGTCGTATTTATCTTCGGCACGGGGTGGGGGCTCTGCGGCGAGGTCATAGAGGCGTCGGACGCGGTGATGTCCCCGATATCGGGTTCGGGCGATTACAATCATCTGTCCGTCAGGAGCGCTGTCAGTATAGTTCTCGACCGTTTTTTCGGTTTCAGGTAAGCCCCCGCGGGGCGGATTACGAAGTTCTGCACATTGAAAGGAGTGTAAATGAAAAGATGATAGATCCACGTATAGCGCTGGTTGAAAAACGATTCCGCAGACAGGCCGATATACCGGAGTTCCGCGCCGGCGACACGGTAAAGGTTCACGTAAAGGTAAAAGAGGGCAGCCGCGAGCGCATCCAGGTGTTCGAGGGGGTCGTGATCGGTCGTCAGCACGGCGGCCTGCGGGAGAATTTCATAGTCCGCAAGATTTCCGGCGGCGTAGGGGTGGAAAGGATATTCCCCGTTCACTGCCCAAGCATCGACAAGATAGAGGTAACACGGCTCGGCAAGGTGAAACGCGCGAAGCTCTACTATCTGCGCAAGCTGAGCGGCAAGGCGGCTCGTATCAAGGAGCGCAGGGAGTTTAACTGAAAAAATGCCGATCGGACAGCTTCTGGCCTCGGCGGCCGCCGTTTTAGTGCGGAAGACGCCGGACCGGCAGCTTTCCCTTTGGAGCAATATCATTCTGGAGGACTGATCATGAAGGACGAAAAAGTCCGCAGGTACGTGGATGAGAATTTCGACGAAATGGTCTCTGCCCTGTCCGGGCTGATACGGATACCGAGCGTGCTGGACGAAAACGCCCGCAGCGGCGAGCATCCGTTCGGCCCTCATGTCACTGAAGCGCTCGGGAAATTTCTTTCGGCGGCGTCCGGTCTCGGGTTCTGCACAAAAAACATAGACAATATGGTCGGTTACGCCGAAGCCGGGGAAGGTCCCCTCATCGGCATACTCGCTCATCTCGACGTGATGCCTCCGGGAGCCGCAGCCAACTGGAAATATCCGCCGTTCGAGGCCATCGTCGCCGACGGCAGGCTCTACGGCAGGGGCGCAAGCGACGATAAGGGGCCCGCCGTGTCGGCCCTTTACGCGATGAAAGCGCTAATGGACGCCGGTGTGCCGCTCCGCAAGCGATTTCGCCTCATAGCTGGTCTCGACGAGGAGAGCGGTTTTCGCTGCATAGAGCGCTACAAGAAAACGGAGGAGACGCCGGAGATGAGTTTTTCCCCCGACGCGATCTTTCCGGTGGTGAACGGAGAAAAGGGGATCATCCATTTCGTCCTCCGCAGGAGGATATCCAATCCGGACGCTATGGGCCTGCCTCTGCTCGCCGACATCAGAGGAGGGGACAGGTTCAACATAGTGCCGGACGAACTGAAGGTGTTCTTCAGGAAAGCGTCCGCGGCGAACCTGGAAGCGGTCCTGACGCCGTACGGAGGAACTACGGAGAATACGGGCAGCGGAGTTCTGGTGATTTTCAAGGGGCAGTCCGCTCACGCTATGGAGCCCTGGAAAGGGGAGAACGCGATCCAGAAATTCCTGGCCGCCGTCCCCTGCCTCGACTTCGGGCCGCCCGAGGTTCACATGGCGCTGATAGGGCTCATCTCGCTGGCGGGAAGCGGTTCCGACGGTAAGGGATTCGGCATAGCGTCCTCCGACGAGGTATCCGGGCCCCTTTCCTGCAGCATGGCGGCAATCTCCTTTGACGAAGGAGTGCTGTCGGTAAAGTTCGACGTGCGGTATCCAGTCACTTCCGACGGGAAGACGATCGAGGCGGACATTGTAAGCTCTGCCGCGGAAGCGGGCTGGGAAGCTGATATCAGGAGACATTCGCGCCCCCTCTTCGTGCCGCCGGAGAGCGCGCTCGTAAAGACGCTTCTGGACGCATACGGGTCCGTGACCGGGGAACGCGGCCACCCGGTTTGTATAGGGGGCGGAACATACAGCAAGGCTCTGCCCAACGCCGTTTCTTTCGGCGCTCTCTTTCCCGGAGAGGAAGAGACGGCGCACCAGCCCAACGAATATGTTGACCTGGAATCTTTCCGCAGGATGACCCTCATATATGCCGAAGCCCTTTGTATGCTGAACGATCTGTGATCGAGGCAAGTTTGGATCAAACCCGCCGGACGTGAGCGCAAAGCGCCGGCATATCGGCCGATATGCCGGCGCTTTGCTGTTGATTTGCGCGCGCCGCCGTTTACGTACGCTTCGCGGATATGTTCCCGGCGGACCGGGCGCCGCGGCGGGAAGTTCCGGGCAGCGTCTTTGAGGGTGCGGCGAAACCGGAACTGTTTGAGGACCCATTTATCTCTGGGTCCCAAGCACCTCCTCGAGAACGTCGAGCCCGGCCTTCACCAGTTCCATATCGGCCTGGCTTCCCATGTGCCCTATGCGGAACACCTTCCCGGCCAGATCGCCGTAGCTTCCTCCTACCGCCATCCCTCTTTTCCGCAGCGCCGCGTCCAGTTCCCTCCACGTCCAGCCCTCCGGCACATAAATTGCGGTCACGGTGGGGGAGGCCAGCGATTCGCTTTTCGCGTAAAGGGAGAGCCCCATGCCGCGCACGCGGCCGCGGCAGTACGCCGCGGCCTTTTCGTGCCTCTCGAAGGATTTTTCGAGACCCTCCGAGAGGATTTTTTTGAGCGCGATGCTGAGGGCCGCGTTGGCGTGCCAGTTGTGCGTGTACGGGGTCAGCCGGTCTGAGATCGCGCTGCGCCACGGGTTCAGGGCCGAGTATCCCTCGTATCCGACTTTCTCCGCCGCCCGCCAGGCTTTAGCGCTGACTGTGGTGAACGACAGGTCCGGCAGCAGGGAGAGGCATTTCTGCGAACCGAGCAGGCCCAGGTCGATCCCCCACTCGTCCGTACGCACATCGGCGCCCGCGGCGCTCGCCACGAAATCCACCACGAACATGGCGCCGCTCTCCTTCACGATTGGGGCTATCGCGCCTATGGGATTCAGAAGACCGCTCGGTGTCTCACAGTGCACGGCTGTTATCATGTGAGGTTCGAACGATCTTATAGCTTCTTTCAGGGCGCCGGCCTCTATGAATTCTCCCTCCGGCGCTTCGAGAACCTGGGCACTGGCGCCCGCGGACCGGGCCATATCCGCGAAACCCCGTCCGAAAAGCCCGTTGGAGACGACCAGAACCCTGTCCTCGGGAGAAAGGGCGCTCTTGACCGCGCCCCAGAGCGAAAGCATTCCCTCTCCCGAATGTATGACCACATCGCAGTCTGTCTTGAGGATTTTTTTCAGCAGAGACTGGTTCTCGGCAAGAAGTAAAAAAAAGTCTTCCTCCACGTCGGGGCTGCCGTAGTTTACGGCGTACGCGGCCAGGTATTCTTCCGGCACCTTAACCGGCCCTGGAACCAGCGGTATATCGTATGTTTTCACATTGATGCGCCTCCTTTAATACGGCGCCTTGACGAGCGGCTTGGTGTATCCCCAGGCCGTTCGTCGGCCGCGGCTTGAGAAAACCCGTGCGGATCGTTCCGCCGGATGTCCGCGGGACGGTTTACGACGCCCCTTATTTACCGGACGAAACCGTAGTGGGACAATCGTTTCATGCACTCTTCACGCCCCAGGATCGAGGCTATTTCAAATACCCCGGGACTGACCCTGCGGCCGGAGAGGGCAAAACGCATCGGCATGGCTATTTCCTTGAGAGAGGCCCCGTTCTTCTCGCACCATTCCCGGGCGAACGCCTCCAGTCCGCGGGCGTCCCAGATGTCCGGGCCGAATTCGGCGAACGCGGACGCGAAGAACTTATTCAGCGTCTCTCTTTCCTTCGGGGTCACTTCCTCGGCTGTATAGCGCGATTTGACCGGGCCGAACTCCAGGAAATAATCGCTGAACTCTGCCAGTTCCTTTGTGGTCTTGCCCCTTCCTCCCATGAGCGCCAGGGAGTCCTCCAGATATTTCGGCGCGAAGCTGCCGGGAGATAACCCCAGCTCGCGCCAGAAAGGCTCGATGGCTTTTCTTCTGTCGTCCGGCCTCATCGCCTTGAGGTGTTCCTGGTTCACGAAGTCGAGTTTCTTCATGTCGAAAACCGCCGGTTTTTTGGTGACTTTGGAGAGTTCGAATTTATTCACCGCCAGATCGCGGTCGAATATTTCGATGTCGCCGCCCGGAGTCCAGCCCAGAAGGGCGAGGAAATTGAATATCGCTTCTGGCAGGTAGCCCATGCCGCTGTACTCGAAAACGCTGGTGGCCCTGTGGCGCTTCGAGAGTTTTTTCTTGTCTCCGCCCAGTATCATCGGAAGATGCGCGAACTGAGGCGGAGTCCAGCCAAGGGCCCTGTATATGAGGATCTGTTTGGGGGTGTTGGCTATGTGATCCTCTCCCCGGATGACCGTGGTGATATTCATGGCGTGATCATCCGCTACGGCCGCATAATTGTACGTCGGCCGCCCGTCGCTTTTTATCATGACTATGTCTTTTATCGAACCGTCTGTGTTCATGGACGCCTTTTCGCTGGCCACGCTGATATCTCCGTATATGACGTCCTGAAATGTCACCTGTTCGCCTCGGGGGACCTTGAAGATGACGGCGTCCCCTTCTTTGTACGCCTTTCCCTGGTCGACCAGATAATTCGCCGTATCGGTATATTCCTTCATTCTCTCGGTCTGGCGGTACGGACCGTATGCTCCCCCCACGTCCGGTCCCTCGTCCCAGTCGAGCCCCATCCATTTCATGCCGTCCATTATCGTCCGTTCGTATTCAGCCGTGGAACGCTCCCTGTCGGTATCCTCTATGCGCAGGATGAAGGTCCCTCCCGTATGTCTGGCCCAGAGCCAGTTGAAAAGGGCGGTGTGCGCTCCGCCGATATGAAGGGCCCCCGTGGGACTGGGGGCGAAACGCACCCTGACTTTCTCGTTGATATCCATAGTACAAACCCTCCCGAACGTTTATAATCGCGACAAGAGAACAGCAATCATTTTTTATTATACCCCATTACGCTGCGGAGGTCTTATTCGGATGATTTTACTTGTGGACGGGCACGGACTTGCTTTCAGGGGATTCTACGCGCTGCCTCAGATGAACGCGCCCGACGGGACGCCGACCAACGCCGTGCTCGGTTTTTTCAACATGCTGCTAAAAGCCGCGGACGAGTGGCGTCCGGAGGGGATAGGGCTTTTCTTCGATCCCAAGGGTCCCACGGCCAGGGACAAGATGTATGGGCAGTACAAAGAGGGCAGGCGTCCGACGCCGGACGATTTCAAGGCCCAGATGCCGTTTATACTCGATCTTGCAGGGGCCCTCGGTTATCCCGTGTTCATACGGGAAGGGACGGAGGCGGACGATGTGATAGCGTCGACCGCGCTCTCGCTCGAAGACGCCGGATTCGAGCCGGTGATACTCTCCGCGGACAAGGACCTGATGCAGGTGCTGAAGGGAAAGATAAAGATGGCCCGCCCCGCTAAGGGAGTCTCGGAGTTCAAACTGTACGACGAAAACATCTTCCGCGAGGAGTACGGTTTCGAGCCGGGCGCAATGGCGGACTATCTTGCCCTGGCGGGGGATTCAGCCGACAATATACCCGGCGTGCCGGGGGTAGGGGATAAAACGGCGAGGAGCCTGCTCGCCAGATATGGTTCCCTCGACGCGATATACGCCGACCGAGGTCTTTCCCCCGAGAGCGTCAGGCTGAAACTGGAACGGGGCAAAAAATCCGCGTACATGAGCCACAGCCTGGCTGTTCCTCAGAGAGTCGAGCCGGTCGAACGCGGGCAGCTCGCGATGGGCGGCGTCGATCGCGAACGTTCGTTCGGCCTGCTGGAACGGCTGGGCCTGAGAAGGCTGATAAGCAGGATTGGGCTGGACGCCCCGGAAACCGGAGGACAAAACGCCGGGACGCAGACCGCGGTCAGCGCCAGTGAGACAGGACATGACACTGCCGAGTCGGCGTCGTGGGACGGGATATTTTCGGAGGATGCTCTCATACTGACCAGGGAGCCTGATTGTATCTCGACACGCAGCGGACTGTGGAAAAAATTTTCATCGGAAGATTCAGCGCGCCTTGAGGCGTGGCTCGCCTCTCCCGGTCACGTGATGATACTGGCGGATTACGGCGATTACTGCGAGAGGTTTCCGGCTCTTGGGCGTTACAGCGACTCCATCCGCGACGTCGTCCTGGCCGGCTACTTTTTCCATCCCGACGCCTCATCGCACCCTCACCCCGAAGATCCGCGGGGGGTAATGTCCGCTTGGGACGAATTAGCGCGAGGCGATCTGTCGGAAGATATGCTGTCGGTTCAACGGACGATCGACGCGCCCCCGACGCCGGTTCTCACCGCTCTGAAACGGCACGGACTTTACGTGGACGAGGGCGCCCTCCGCATATTGGACGCGGAACTCGCTTCCCGCACCTCCGCCATCGAGAGCGAAATTTACTCGGTCTTTGGGGGGACGATAAACCTCAATTCACCGAAACAGGTGGGTGAATTTCTGTTCGAGAGGCTCCGTCTGCCCGTATTGAAAAAGACAAAAACAGGTTACTCCACGGACGCCGCTGTTTTAGAGGAGCTTTCCAGGCTGCCTGAGCCCTTCTGCGATATCCCGAAAAAGATGCTGGAATACAGGGAATGTGCGAAAATGTCGTCCGGTTTCGTCCAGCCTTTTATCAAACACGCCGCGGCGTCAAAG
>JAISWP010000120.1 GCA_031271065.1 Synergistaceae bacterium | reverse complement strand
GAAACTCCGCGGCTCGCCGCGCCCCGCACGGTCATCCCGGCAGGCAGCGTGGGCATCGCCGGAAAACAAACCGGAGTCTACAGCATAGAGAGCCCGGGAGGATGGCAGCTCATCGGGAGGACCCCGCTCAGGCTGTTCGACCCGGCCGACAGCATCAGGCCCACACTGATAGAAGCCGGAGACAGAGTGAGGCTCCGCAGCGTCTCCCGCGAAGAAAACGAAGCCGTCAAAAGGGACGCCGACGCCGGCAGATATGCGGCGGAATGGGTATGCGAGGAAACGCCATGCCCTTCGTAGTCGAGAGACCGGGAATGCTCACCCTGGTCCAGGACCTAGGACGATGGGGGTATCAAGCCCGAGGGGTGCCGGTCTCCGGCCCGATGGATCAATTCTCCCTGAGGACGGGAAATGTGATGCTGGGCAACTGTCCAAACGACGCCGCGCTCGAAGTGACTCTGTTCGGGCTCGATATCACCTTCACTGAGGAACGGTGCGTCGTTCTCGCCGGAGCGGAACTGGCCGTGACGATCGACGGAAACGCCGCGCCCGCCTGGACGGTGCGCCGCGTCCGGCCGGGGAGCAGAATTTCCGTCACCGGACTTCCCCGCGAGCCCGCTTCGGGATGCCGGGCATACCTGTGCGTGAGCGGCGGCATAGATGTGCCGCCCGTGATGGGAAGCCGTTCCACCTACACCAGGGCCGGCCTGGGCGGATATAAGGGCCGCGCGCTGAAGGCCGGGGATGTCATCGGCCTGTGCGAACCGCGTCCGCTGTGGAGAAGATCGGAGGGATTCGTATGCCCCCCGGAACTCCGCCCCGCGCTTTTCGTAAACGAACCGCTGACCGCCTCCGACGGTCCGCAGAAAGACGCGTTCACGGAGGAAGGAATAGAGACCTTCTGCAGCTCGCCTTACAGGATAGCCGGCGACAGCGACAGGATGGGATATCGTCTGGAGGGCCCCGCCCTCGCCCACAGGAAAGGGGCGGACATAATCTCGGACGGGATACCGCTGGGAGCGGTACAGGTGCCGGCCGACGGACAGCCGATAGTCATGATGGCAGACCGGCAGACCATAGGAGGCTATGCCAAAATAGCGGTCGTCAGTTCGTGGTCCTGCGCGCGCCTCGCCCAGCGCCTGCCGGGAGAAACCGTCCGCTTTCACAGAGTCGGCGAAAAAGAAGCGGCGGAAGAGCTCTTCGATTTTGAAAAAAAACTGGAAATCCTGGACGCGGCGCGGGCATCCTACAGGTCGCGGTAACCGGGAACCATCATAAAGGAGGCGCGGTATGCCGGCAATAGACGTGAACAGCGATCTCGGAGAGAGTTTCGGAGTATGGAGAATGGGAGACGACGCCGGAATACTGCCTTCGGTGTCGTCCGCAAACGTGGCCTGCGGATATCACGCGGGAGACCCTTCGGTGATGCGGGAGACGGTGCGCCTCTGCGCCGAGGCGGGAGTGGCAGTGGGGGCTCACGTCTCGTACCCGGACCTGACAGGCTTCGGCAGGAGAAATATGGCGTGCAGCCCGCGGGAAGTGTACGACTGCTGCATGTATCAGATAGGAGCGCTCCAGGCGTTCTGCCGGGCCGAGGGGATCGCTCTCCAGCACGTCAAACCTCACGGCGCCATGTACAACCAGGCGGCTCGCGACCGATTCCTGGCCGAAGCGATAGCGGAAGCGGCGAGGGACTCGGGGGACGGGATCATCCTCATGGGGCTGGCCGGTTCGGAGTTCGAACCCGCCGCCGCGGCAGCCGGGGTGCGGTTTGCCGCCGAGGCCTTCGCCGACAGGGCCTATCTGAAAGACGGCTCCCTCATGCCCCGTTCCGTGGACGGCTCGGTCATACACGACGCGGCAGCAGCCGCGGCCCGGGTCGTTTTGATGGCGTCAAAAGGAAAGGTAATCGCCGGTGACGGAACCGAGATAAATTTCAAACCCGATACGGTCTGCCTGCACGGCGACACCGCAGAAGCGGTGGATATGGCTTCCGCGGTGCGCAGGGCGCTCGCGGAAGCGGGAATCGATATAAGACCCCTCAGGGAGGTTCTGACGAGATGAATCTCACTTCACAGGAACTTGCGCGCAAACCCGCAAAGGATGTCCGCGCTCTGATAAGAGGCGGCGGGTGGACGGGCCCGACGCCGGGACTGGCGCTCGGTCACGCTCAAGCCAACATGATAATACTGCCGGCGGACTGGGCTTACGACTTTCTGCTGTTCGCAGTGAGAAACCCCAAGCCCTGCCCCATCCTCGACGTGACCGAAGCGGGCAGCCCGGAGCCGAAACTCATAGCCCCGGGGGCGGACGTAAGGACCGACCTTCCCAGGTACAGGATATGGCGCGGCGGAGAACTGGTCTCCGAACCGGCCGACATACTGTCCGAATGGAGGGACGACCTGGTCGCCTTCATGATAGGGTGTTCATTTTCGTTCGAAAACGCCATGCTGGAGGCCGGCATCGGGATACGTCACATAGAGGAGAACGTGAACGTTCCAATGTACCTGACCGACGTGCCCTGCATACCGGCGGGGCGATTTTCCGGCAGCACGGTCATGAGCATGAGGCCGATACCGCACTCTCAGGTCGCGCGGGCCGTGACCTGCACAGCCCGCTTCCCTGCGGTGCACGGAGCTCCGATGCACATAGGAGACCCGTCCGCCATCGGGATAAAAGACATAAACAGGCCGGAGTTCGGAGATCCGGTGACGATAAAGCCGGGAGAAACGCCGGTATTCTGGGCCTGCGGCGTGACGCCCCAGGCCGCCGTGATGAAATCCAGGCCGCCTTTTGCCATAACTCACGCGCCGGGTCACATGTTCATAGCGGACAAAAGGGATTCGGACTACGCCGTTTTTTAGTTCCCGCAATCGTCCCAGACGTCGTCCGCCTTCACGTTCCTCAGAGCGTGAAGCACGCTGCTCTGCAGCATGGGAGCGTGACGCGACAGCCTGCGCAATGTCACCTTGACGTAGGTTCTCATTGAGGACGCCTCGTATCCGCAGCAGAAATTGACGAGGGGAAACTTCAGGCGCTCCGCTTCCTTTTTTATGTCGGATTCCGGTATATATACGAGCGGCCTTATGACGCGCACGCCCGACCTGCTCATGAACATGCTGGGGCGAAACGAGCGAAACCGTCCCTCGTACATCAGGTTCAGAAAGACCGTCTCGACCGCGTCGTCCCTGTGATGTCCCAGCGCCAGCGTCCCGCACCCGAGCGAAGACGCGTTCGAGGCCAGTATCCCGCGTCTTATGTTCGCGCAGAAACTGCAGGGCGAAGGCGTACCCGATTTTTCGACTATATCGAAGATGGGATATTCCGCCACATGATGCCGTACCCCGTACGATTCGGCAAAACGCGCGAGAGACGTCACATCGCGGGCTCCCCCGGTCGGGTCCACAGTGAGGGCCTCGAGCGTGAAACGCACCGGGCTTCTGTCCCTCAGAGCGCACAGAGAGTGCAGCAGAAACGCGCTGTCCTTGCCCCCGGACAACCCTACGGCCACTTTGTCGTTTTCATGTATCATGGCGAAATCCGACACGGCCCGCCCTACCGACCGCGCCAGCTTTTTCGCGGACATGTTTTCATATCTGCGGCTCAATCATATCCCTCCATCGCGAAGGATATTATACAGCGCTTCGTACGCTACGGCACCAGCTTCGAAGGATTAAGTATACAGCCGGGATCGAAGGCGCTCTTGACGCGCTTCATCAGCTCTATCTGGGGAGCGCTCAGGAAGATGTCCGCGTACTCTTTTCTCTTGAGGCCGATGCCGTGTTCACCCGACATGGTCCCTCCAAGCTCCCTGACGAAATCGTACAGCTCGCGCCTCATCGGGCCGGCAAGTTTGTGCAGGTCCTCGTTTTCGATTGCCGCGTCCGGAAACACCGTTATATGGATATTGCCGTCGCCGATGTGGCCGAAGGCGTTATACGACGCGTTATGGCGGGCCATTATGCCCGGAAGCCCCTCCATGAATCTCGCCGTCTCGCTCGCCGGGACTACCACGTCCTCCTTGGACATGACCGGCATCGAGTTCGTCCATTCCTCCTCCGCGACCAGTTTTCTTATGCTCCACACCCTGTCGCGGGCGTTTCTGTCCTCCGCTACGAATACCTCCAGCGCTCCGTTTCTGACGCAGATATCCCCCACTCTCTCCGCCTCGTTCCACAGCCGCCGCCTGTCCATCCCGTCCAGCTGGATGATGAGCTGCGCGCCGGCGCCGCTGTAAGGGACACTGACGCCGGTGTAACGTTCCACGTTGAGGATGGATTGCCTGTCCATGTACTCGATTGACGACGGGACGACCCCTCCTTCGGTCATGACCAGGGGAATGAGTTTCACCGCCGACGCCGCGCTGGGCATCGGAACGAGCAGGTCCGTGACGCATGACGGGAGCGGAAGGAGGCTGAGGATTATCTTGGTGATCACCGCGAGAGTGCCCTCGGAACCTATCAGAAGATGGATAAAATCGTAACCGGTGACGTCCTTGCGGCGTTTACCTCCGAAGGTCACGACGTTTCCGTCAGCCAGCACCGCCTCTAGACCCAGAACATGGGCGCCCGTCGCCCCGTATTTGACCACCTTGCTGCCTCCGGCGTTCTCCGCCGCGTTGCCGCCTATAGACGATATATCTCCGCTGCACGGATCTCCGGCGTAGAACATCCCGTGATCCCTCGCGGCTTTCGCGATTTCGGAGGTGATGACGCCGGGCTCCGCGGTGAGGGTTCTGTTTTCCATGTCTATTTCGAGGATGGAGTTCATCCGTTCCATGGACATCACTATCCCCCCGCAGGCGGGGACCGCGCCGCCCGAGAGCCCGGTCCCGGCGCCTCTGGGCGTCACCGGTATCCTGTGCTCGCTGGCGTACCGCAGCACGGAGGAGACCTGGGCGGTGTTTTCCGGAAAACAGATCAGGTCCGCGGCGTATTCGCGCTCAAAACGCGGTATCGTCTCGTCGATGGAGTATGCGGCGCGTTTCTCCGGATCCACCGTGATCCCGGACGGGCCCAGCAAGGCAGCGAGATCCCTTTCGGTGTGCCGAGTGACGGGGGAATAGTTTCCGCGGCTCATTCCGGCCCCTCCTTGATCTCCTTTATGCGCTCCATGAGCTTCGGTATGACCTCGTACAGGTCGCCGCATATAGCGGCGTCCGACACTCTGAATATCCGGGCGTCCGGATCTTTGTTTATCGATATTATCTTTCCCGACGTCTGCATTCCCGCCAGATGCTGCACAGAACCCGATATTCCCGCGGCTATGTATACTTTCGGGGAGACGGCCTGTCCTGACAGCCCCACCTGGTGGGGATAACCTATCCATTTCATCTCGACGGCCGGACGCGACGCCCCGACTCCTGCGCCCAGCGCCGCGGCCAGGGCCGATATCAATTTGAAACCGTCCGCCCTTCGGAGCCCTCTTCCTCCGGACACGACGGCCTCCCTGTCTTTGAGAGCCCCCTCTTCCGGCGAAAACCTCGAAAACGATATCGTTTCAACCGAGGGACGCAGAGTCTCCGGTATCTCGAATGGAAATACTCCTGCCCTCCCGGAATCGTCAGGCGCGGGCAGGGGAAATATCCCGGGCCGGACCGTGGCCATCTGCGGCCTGTGTCCAGGCGTCTTTATCGCGGCCATTATGCTGCCGCCTATTGCCGGCCTTGTCTGAAGCAGGAGCCCGCTTTCGGGCTCTATATCGAGTCCGGTGCAGTCGGCCGTAAGCCCCGTTTTCAGGAGAGCCGCGGCATACGGCATCACTGAGCGGCCGTATGCCGCGGCGGAGGCTATAATGATCTTCGGCGGGCCGTCCGCGGACGCCCGTACCATATGGGCGAGCAGTTTGCCGCACGAGGCCCTGTCGAAGCGGAGCCATTCCTCATTCGCCGTCAGCACCATATCCGCGCCGAATCGCCCCGTCTCCTCAAAGATCGCCCGGTTCACGCCGCCCGACCCCAAGAACACCGCCGTCACCCTGTGCGGCGAGCCCGTGACGGCCGCCAGCGAATCGGCAAGGCGCCTGGCGCACGCCGACAATTCAAAAACCGTCCCCAAAAGACCGCCGTCCGCGGAGAGCTCGCCCAGCACCCATATTTCGTCCGCTGTTTTCACATTCACCATGTCCGTCCCATCCGTCACGCCGTATCTTCTAAATGACCGCGCTCTCCCTCAGTATCTCTATGATTCTGTCCAGTCCCGCCGACAGTTCGCCGGGACGATTTGCCGTGAACTTCTCCGTGTTCCTCGACAGTTTAGGCGTCCTGATCCCCGCAACCCGCGTCGGGGAAGCGGCAAGACCGGTTTCGTCCGCCCCGAGCCCCAGGCTTTCAGCGGTCTCCGTTTTTATCTCCTTTTTATACGCCGCCTTTTTGCCGGCGAGCGTCGGCAGCGGCAGCGCGCTGACGCCGCTCGCGACAGTCAGCAGGCACGGGAGGGATGACCTCTGCGTCAGCACGCCTTCCTCCAGCGTGCAGTCAAATTCGATCCCTCCCTCTGACCGATCCAGCCGCGTCACCCGCGCCGCCAGCGGCATATCCAGCAGGGCAGCCACCTCCGGGCCTACCTGCCCCGTCTCGCCGTCCGTGGCCTTTTCCCCGGTCAATATGAGGTCCGGCATCCCCGTCTTTTCGAGCGCCGCGGCAAGCACCCGGGCGGTGGCCCAGCTGTCTCCGCCCGCGAATG
>JAISWP010000118.1 GCA_031271065.1 Synergistaceae bacterium | reverse complement strand
GATGCTCTCCGCGTTTCTGGAGAGCGGTCTCGCCCTGACGGAGGTGCTTGGCATCCTGCAGCGGCAGACCCGCGACAAACGCCTCAACTCGATATACGCGTCGCTCAGGGAATCGGTGGAGTCCGGCAGGTCCCTTGCCAGGAGCATGGAGTCCCAGGGAGCGTTCCGCGAATTTCTCTTTGGGATGGTCGAGGCAGGCGAGCGTTCATCATCGCTTCCGGCTGTGCTGGACAGCGCCGCCTCGCTCCTTCGGAGCGAAATTTCACTGAAGCGCAGGATACAATCAGCGCTGATCTACCCGATTCTGATGCTTATAGTCGGCAGCTGTGTCGTGGCGTTTTTGGTGACATACGTCGTACCTAAAATGACGGATATAGTGATCCAGGCGGGTCAGACCCTTCCGCTTGCCACAAGGATCCTCTTAGGCGTTTCGGACGCCGTCAGAGCGGGCGGCATTCCTGCCGCAATCGTATGTATGTGTGCGTATATTTATATGAAACGCCGGGGCGTAAAACTGCGCGCGCCGTTTTTTCGCGGAGTCCGGGACCTGCTCACCGTATCCCTCGTATTCTCCCAGCTCGCCGCCCTGCTCAAGTCCGGCGTCCCTCTCGTCCAGGCCATAGAGATGTCTGAAAACATGGACCGAGAGAAGGGCAGGATGAAATTCCTGGCGGAAGAAGTGCGGAAGGGTTACAGATTCTCCCAGAGCCTGGAACGCCAGGGTTCCTACAGCGAGGATATAATAGCGATAGTCCGCATAGGGGAGGCGGGGGGAAACCTGCCGTCCTGCCTCGAGCGGATAGCCTCCAACTCCTGGGACTTCGCTCAGAACTACCTGCAGAAGTGGTCGAGCCTCGCTGAACCGATAATAATAATAATACTCGGAGCGGTGGTGGGTTTCGTCGTCCTAGCCGTCCTGCTTCCCATATTCAGCCTTTCTGATCTGGCCCAATTGTGACTTTCGGGAGAATGTGCTACTATTTCCTCATTCGCAATGTCACTCGCGTCAAAATGTATCTGCCGGCGGAAGCCGGAGGCGTTTGGATTTGTCCGGTCCGCGGCTCGTGCGCGGCGTATATGACAAAGATAGGGGCGTATGTCTTTCGGTATGTCTTATCGTGATCTCGATTCGGAAACCCTCAGAACTTATATAAGAGAACGAACGGATATCTTCGGCGGCGAAGCGCGTCTTGATGTCTACGAGTACGGACGGAGCGACGCCGACGGGGACGGTTACGTAAATCATCTCTACCGTGTGCGGGATGAAAGCACCGGCAGGTCCTGCGTGGTAAAACAGGCAAAACCGTACCTCAAAGTATTCGGAGAGGGGCGCCTGCCTCTCGAAGTCGGGCGAAACGCCACGGAGACCGACATCATGAAAATCCGCGCCGGGATAGTTCCTCAGTACGTGGCGAGGCTCTATCACACAGACCCGGAAAATAATCTCTATATCTGCGAGGATTGCAGGGATATGGCGGTGATGAGATACGAGCTCGTCAGGGGGAAATATTTTCCCGAGTTTCCAAGACAGATAGGGGAGTACATGGCGAAGTGCGGATTTTACACCTCTGAGCTCTTTCTCGATCCGATAACCCACAAAAGGCTCGCCTGCCGTTTCGTCAACCCTCACATGCGCGCGATAATGGAGAAGATACTCTTCACCCAGGAGTCCTTCATTCCGGACGATATTCTGGCGTCAATGGAGCACGACCCTGTCCATGAAGCGGCGTCGCGGTTCTTCTGGGATAAGCCGAAACTGCGCGCGGAGCTCCTGAAGCTGCGGGATATATATATGAAAAAGAGCGAGTGCCTGCAGCACGGGGACCTTCACACGTCCAACATACTTGTAGGGCGCGGCTCGATGAAGGTGATCGACATGGAGTACACCCACATGGGACCGTTCTCGGCCGACGCCGGCTATCTCGGGGGCAACCTGCTGTATCCGTATATAGCGTGGTTTTTCAGGCGCGAGGGGAGCAGGGAGTCCCGGGCGCGTTACCGGGCGGAGACGCTGCGCTGTCTGAGGGATACGGTGCGCGAATATCTCAGGGTGTTCCGGGAGTGCTGGGAGAAGGATGTCCGGGGCATATTCCGGGATTCCCCCGAATACCTGGAATTTCTGCTTCAGAATTACGTGACCGAAATGTGCGGCTTTACCGCGTCCCAGATCATAAGCAGGGTGGGAGGGCTTGCCGAGCTCCCCGATTTTGACGCCATCGAAGATACCGCGGACCGCAATCACGCCAGGGTGCTGGCGCTGACGTCGGCATACTGCATCCTGATGAGCTGGGAAAAGATGCGAAGCGTCGACGACATGATAGCCGCGGTCGTCAGCGTCGCGGAAAATTATCCGCGCGTCAGGGACGTTGTCTGATCGCTTCACGAGCCGCCTGAGGGGAGGCGGAAGAGGCGGTGTGTTTTCGTCCGCCGCTGAGGAAATCATTTAAAAAGATATGTGATAACCTGTATAACCGCATACTTTTCCGCTTATTTTTCCAGTTACGTAAAACTATTGATTCAGTTATTTTAAGGTCATCTTCCTAATCCGCAATGATTGTCTGCGGGTTTCGCGCATTGCGGCTTTGGATTTGGCGAGGATCAGAAGATGAACGAACATCAGGGGCGGATATATCGGATGAATGGCTTGAGCGGAAATCAGCTGAAACTGACCGGCGCTGTGCTCATGGTAATGGATCATCTGCATCAGATGTTCTATCCGCAGGGGATGCCCGTATGGTTTCATTGGGCCGGCAGACCGGTCGCCGTCATATTTCTTTTTCTCTGCGCCGAAGGGTTTCATCACACCCACAGCAGGAAACGCTACGCCCTTCGGCTCCTGGCAGGTTACTGGGCGATGGGCCTCATATCGAGGATTCTGTCGGCGCTGATGCCTGTGGAGGGAGTAGCCCTGATAAACAATATCTTCGGCACGCTCTTCATGAGCGTGATATTCATGTTTTTTGCGGATTGGTTTCGTGAGAGCGTCAAAGCCCGTAATATACCGGGGGTCATTCTCTCCCTCGTCTGCGCGGCACTTCCGTTTGGCGCCGTGATTTTCGTGATGCTGGCACCGCTGCCGCAATGGCTGAAAATCGCCCTGATCGAGTTCGTTCCCAACCTCGTGGCGGTGGAGGGCGGACCTGTCGCTGTGCTTATAGCGGTGCTGTTTTATCTGTTTCGGGGAAAGCGCATGGCGCAGATCGCGGTCATAGCGGCGGTAAGTTTTCTCGCTTTCCTGTACATCGAGGGAATGGAGTGGCTTATGATATTCGCGGTCGTCCCGGTTTACCTGTACAACTCAAAGAGAGGGGGCGGGAGCAGGTATTTCTTTTACGTTTTTTATCCCGCCCATATCTATCTGTTCTATATCACGGCCTGGTTTTTATCCGGAAATGTCTGATCCACCCCTATCGCGGCAGATCGCTGGCCGTTCTGTATCTCCAGCGTTCCCGTCCGCGGGAGCCGCGCGTACCTGCCGTCCTCCCGGACACTCAGGGGCGGCATCCTGTCTCTGTACCGCACGATAAACTCACGAACCCATACGGGGGCGGTTTTGCCGTACCCGCGCAGGCTCCAAAGTTTCCAGATAATTTACGGCCAGGTATTGATACTTCCGCTGCCGCAAAATAAAGCGCCTTTGGCCCGACGCCGCGGTCAAACGCCCAGCAGAGGCTGATCGTGCTTGAACAGCACTATGTTTATCTCGTGGATATCGTACCTGCCGCGGGTGATGAAGTATTCTGCTATCACGTCGGACAGTGCGCCGCGCGAGAGGGCGGAATCCGCCCGTTCCAGCAGGCCGGCTGTTTCCGCCAAAGTCAGTTCCAGGGAGACGGCGAGGGCGAGGGCGGTTTTTTTGTCCGGCGCGCAGCTCCTGCCGCCCCGGATCTTGCCGAACACCCTGCGATCGATATTTGCCCGCCTGCGGACTTCCTCGTCCGTCCTGCCCTTCTCGCCTATAATACGAAGCAGCGCCTCGGCGAACGACTCGTCCGGATGGTCCGGGA
>JAISWP010000072.1 GCA_031271065.1 Synergistaceae bacterium | reverse complement strand
GTTTCCTGAAAGCCATGGAACCGCCGGAGAGCCACTCCGCCGGTCCCGGCAGATCTTTTATCGGGAGGGACAATCCCCCGTATCTGTTTATCGTTCTTCGAAGCAGATGATTTTTCATGCCGAACAGCCGGGTGGCCAGGGCTATCAGTGATGAGTTGCCCGAGGACGGCGTTTTGTTCAGCATAGGCAATCCAGCTCCGTTAAGCCATGGGAAACTCCTGAAACAAGCACACAGAGAGGATATAGCGTCCGCTGACAATTCGCAGTCGTCGTCGATGTAAAAAACGATGTCTCCCTCAGCCGCCGTAAAACCGTCGTTCCTCTGCGACGCAGAACCCTTTCTTGGAGCTTTGAAATACCGCAGCTGCGATCCTATTTTTTCAAACTCGCGGATTAAAGACTCGCAGACGCCGGCTGTATCGTCATCGGCGCTGGCGTCCCAGACGATCACTTCGAAGTTCGGCTCCGTCTGCCGCAGAAGGGAGGCAAGAGAAAATCGCCTCAACGCCGCGGCCCTGTTCATCGTGGCTATTACCACAGAGATCACAGGTCATTCTCCCGTACGCTGTGTGCCCATCAGTTCCTCGTACAGCTTCCGATGCAGTCTCAGCAGATGTTCTATGCGCCACTCCGGGTCCGGTGCGACAGGAGGATGGGGCTCCTCGCACAGCTGCTGCATGGCGTCTCTGAGGGCCAGTACGTCTCCGGTGGGGTACAGGAGCCCTCTGCCCTGCTGGACCACGTCGCGGACTCCCCTGGCGTCCGAGCCTATTATCGGCACGCCGAGGCAGGCGGATTCCATGGCGGTCCTGGAAAGCCCCTCCCTTTCGGAGGGCACCAGCACCGCTCTGGAGGCGAGTATCAGATGGGGTATGTGTTTGAAAAAACCCATAAAATGAATTTTTTTGGACAGTCCCAGGGAGTCGGATAACGCCGTCATCCTGTCTTTGAGCGGTCCCTCTCCGGCAAAGGCCGCATGGGCGCTGATGCCGGCGGGCAGTTTGGACATCGCGTGAATGACGTCGCTCTGGCGTTTGGCGGGGTTGAATTCCCCTATGACGGTGAATAAAATGTCATCGTTTTTGAGGCCGAGCCTGCCGCGTATCTGCTGCACATCTTCCCTGGACACCGTCTCAGGGTCGTAGCGGGAGAAGTCGAGCCCTATCCCGGGCATATACGCGATCCGGTCCGCCGGTACTATCGAATATTTCCCGGCGGCTTCGCAGTCCTCCCGGTTGATCACTATGAGCCTGTCCGTCCACCGCCCGGCAAGCCGTTCGAGTCTGCGGTACAAGAGATTGCTCCACCGGGCGCCCCCTTTATAGAAGTGAAAGCCGTGAGCGGTGTATACCACCGCGGGCTTGCCGGATTTTTTCAGGTCCCGCAGCGCCCAGCGCGTGACGAACGACGCCACCGGAGTGTGCACGTGGACGATGTCGTATCCGCCTGCTGCGACGGTTTCACGGATCATGCGCCCGGCGGACAGGCTGCTGAAGTCGAAGGGGTTTCTGGTCCACTCCGCGTCGATCAGCCTGTCGAAGTGAATCGCCAGGTCGTCGCATTTCGCCGCCCCTTTCGCTATGGCGTCGACCCTCCATCCCAGCCCCCGGAAGTAACAGGCGTAGGGGACGAGAAACGCCCGCAGCGTTTCGGGGATCGTAGTCGCTATGAGTATTCCGGGCTGTCCGTTCATTTTCGCTCTACCCTCACGATCCCGTCAGCGGGCGGATTGCCCCGCCCGAGTTTTTTGACATATTCGACGGCGCCGTCCCCGGTCCTGTCGGTTTCGGTGTATCCGGCCCTCATCCAGAAATCCTCCGCCGGCTCGTTTTTGCCGCTCTTTATGTATCGCGCGTGAACTGTACCGATCCCGCTTTCCTCCAGAATATCCTCCACGGCGCGCAGGAAAGCCGTCTCGACCCCTCTCGACATGGCCCTGCAGCTCATGAGGAACGTGTCTATGCCGGCGTGCCCGCCGGCACATCTCGCGATGCACAATGTCACTTTGCCGTAAGGGCCGTATCTGTCGCTGAGATCCCCGATATAGGCCCTGGCGTCCGGCGACTCCAGCACGCTTTTCATCTCGGACTCGGAGTAACGTTTCGAGGTGAGGTTGAACTGGTTTGTCTTTTGAGTGAGCTGTGAGGCG
Organism: Synergistaceae bacterium; assembly: GCA_031271065.1. GTDB lineage: Bacteria > Synergistota > Synergistia > Synergistales > Synergistaceae > JAIRKI01. The sequence goes on along the minus strand of JAISWP010000072.1, from coordinate 7,358 downwards.
CGGAGCAGATTTATATCGTTCAGTTCCTCAAGAGTCAGCACCATATCGAGCGAACGCAGATAGTCCTCGGGAGAGGCGAAACCGCTCTTTCTCTCCCGCCGCACGGCTTCGTCCGCGTACTGTTCGGTTTTGAGCGCGTCCTCGTCCGAAGCCCGTATCTGCAGGAAATATCTGTGGGCCACATCCAGGATGAATTCCTCCAGCTTCGACGAATCGGCCGGGAACTCCGGAACTGTCACCTCGGGCAGCTCCATCCTCATCATCTCCCGCTCGACCGGGTTGTCGTCTATGAATACGAAGGCGTCAGTGCCGATATTGAGAGAATCTGCCGCGGATTTGAGGTTCTGGGATTTCGGGTTCCAGTTTGCCAGTATCGCGGCGAAATCTCCGGACCTGAGCGCCATGCCGGGATGATTGTCTATGCCGTTCAGCGCTTCGAGCATGTTGTTCTTCGACAGAACCACGAGCAGGACGCCGCTGCGTTTCAGCTCCTGTATCCTCTTCTGGAAATCGTAGAACCGCGAGCCCGATCCAGCTCTGTCCAGATGCAGGCCGTCGATGCCCAGTTCCCCTATCACGCCGCCCCACAGCGTGTTATCGAGGTCCAGGGCGAGGCATTTTCTGCGCGCGGTATGCGCGGCGCGCCATATTGTATCTATCTCGCCGGCTATGACCTCTTCCCCTGTTTTTGAAAACGGTATGCCCCCCATGTACCATACCCGCCTGTTGTAGAAGTTCCTGCGTCCGATATCGGCGGCCATTTCGGCAAGATCCATCAGCGGCAGGGGTATGTCCTCCATCGATTTTCTCCACCGCGCGGCGGACGCGGCGCGCAGGCTGGGAGAGACGAGAGGCCTTATGGATGAGTCCGGCAGGTCCAGAGTGGACGGCACGAAGGTCATCTCACGATGGTCCGCCGCCGCGTCCCTTATGGTGGCGGCTATGGGGTCGATTATACCCGCGCAGGATTCCCAGTCCCGCGCTTCCTTGATGATGGAAGGGCCGTGGAGCAGCACGAATGTCATATCGGCTCCCGACGCGTAAAGCCCCGAGCCTGGGTCGGTCATCTCCTGCAGCCAGACGTCATAGCCTTTGGGACAGTATATTTCCTCTTTTGTGAGGGCGTTTGCCCTCACTGCGACCGAACTTATCGTGATGTTGGAAATGATCGCTATCGTCATGGCCCTATGACACTCTCACCGCCGGGCTGCCGAACACCGTGGCTCCGTCGGGCACGTCTTTTATCACGACGCTTCCTATGCCGACGGTGCTGCCGTTTCCTACTGTCACGCCCTGTATTACAGCGCTGCCAGCTCCTATCAGCGAAGCCTCTCCGATGCGTACGCTCCCAGAGACCGCGGCCATAGGCATTATCGACGTCCAATCCCCTATGACAGTGTCGTGGCCAATCATGCTCCCGTAGTTTACGAACACACAGTTTCCTATCACGGAGTCCACGCTTGCGAGGGAGTTTTCCGCCATGACGACCCCTTCCCCCAAAGACGCGTATTCGCTCACCGACGCTTTGGGGTGTATGACATTGGGAAAGGAGATAAGCGGGTTTGCTTTCAGTCCGGCGTACAGCCTGCGTTTCGCTGAAGGATCGGATACCCCGAACACCAGGGCGAAGGGCTCGTTCATGGAGTCCAGGAATTCCCTGCCGCCCAGAACGATACCGCCGCTTCGCACTGTTCCCGGCTCCACCCCGTCGTCCGCGTATCCGAGTATGTCGGCCTCTTTGCCGAGCGTGACGCGGACCATCTGCAGAATCTCGCGTCCCAGTCCTCCGGCGCCGTATATTATGACTTTGCTGTATTTCATCACTCGGCTATCTCCATTATGCCGCCGATGGAACGAATCTCGGCGATCCTCTCGAAGGGCACCGAGATACCCGCTTCGTCCAGTCCCATTACTATTTGCAGGGTTTTGAGGGAGTCCCATCCCGGAAACGTCTCTATGGATGTCTCCTTCGATACCCCGTCTCCCAGAACTGTACGCGCGATCTCCAGAATTTTCATATTTTTTTCCATGTCACCGCTCTCCGGTGAAACGAGGCGCGGCCGCGCCCCCTGCCGCCGAGACGCCCTCCCGCCTCAGGGCTTTCTTTATCGTTACGAGCATGATCTTCATGTCCAGCGACATGCACGCGTGTTTTACGTACCATACGTCGAGGGCGAATTTTTCAGGCCATGATATGGCATTGCGGCCGTTTATCTGCGCCCAGCCCGTTATCCCGGGTTTGACCGACAGGCGGAGCCTCTGCTCGTCGCTGTATAGAGGGACGTAATCCGTGAGGAGCGGACGGGGTCCGACCAGGCTCATTTCTCCCACGAGGACGTTCCAGAGCTGCGGCAGCTCGTCGAGGCTCGTCTCCCGGAGCCATCTGCCGAAAGGGGTCAGCCTCTTCCCGTCCGGGAGCAGTTCCCCCTTCTCGTCCCGCAGGCTGTTCATCGAGCGGAACTTGCGGAGAGGGAAAGTGCGTCCATGAAGCCCCGCCCTGTGCTGCGTGAAGATCGCGCTCCCCATCTCCGCCCGGAGCCTGAGGGCTATCCACGCCATGAGCGGAGACGCGAGCGCGAGACCCGCGACGCTTCCGGCTATATCCAGGACGCGTTTGGCGGCGCCGTAGATCACGGGCGCAGTTCCCGGCGGATCACGCTGATCACCGCCTCCTGATCCTCCGGCGTCAGGTTCGAGCCGGACGGTACGCAGAGACCGTTTTCAAAAAGGCCTCCGCTCACGTCGCGTCCCTCATGTTTATAATACTTCGCCCCTTCGAACACCGGTTGGAGGTGCATGGGCTTCCACACGGGGCGCGACTCAATGTTTTCCGAGGACATGGCTTCCATCAGTTTCATGCTGGTGGTTCCGGCGGTCGCCGGATCTATCGTCATCGCCGTGAGCCAGCGGCTGGAACGGCTCCAGTCCGGTTCCGGCATAAATTCGATCCCGGGTGAGCCGGACAGCGCATACGCGTATCTCCCGAATACCGCCCTGCGCGCGTCGACCCTCTCCGGCAGCAGCTTCAGCTGCGCCCTGCCTATACCGGCCAGGATGTTGCTCATCCTGAAATTGAAGCCGAGCTCCGAGTGCTGGTACCAGGGCGCTTTGTCCCGCGCCTGAGCCGAGAGGAACCTGGCTCGTTCGACGGACTCATCGTCGTCCGACAGCAGCATGCCTCCGCCGGCCGTGGTGATTATCTTGTTTCCGTTGAACGAGTAGAACGAAAATCTGCCGAAAGATCCGGTCTGACGTCCCTTGCAGAGGGCGCCCAGGGACTCCGCCGCGTCCTCCAGCACCGGTACCCCATAGGAGGCGCATATCCCCAGTATTTCGTCCATATCGCACGACTGGCCGTACAGGTTCACTATCACGACCGCCTTCGGCATGACTCCCCTTTCGGCCGCGTCATTGAAGGCGTCCCGAAGGGCGGACGGGGACATATTCCACGAGCTGGGCTCGGAATCGATGAACGCGGGGACAGCGCCGCGCCGTACCAGAGGCGCGAGGGTGGCTATGAATGTCAGAGACGAGCAGAAGAACGTGTCCCCGCCGTTTACGCCCATCAGTATCGAGGCGAGCTCCGCCGCCGCTGTGCCGGAAGAAAGAGCGAGCGCGGATCTGACGCCGGCGTGTTTCGCACATTCCCGTTCGAAAGCCTCCACATGGGGCCCCAGGGGCGCCACCCAGTTGGCGTCGAACGCTTCTTTGACGTAAGTTATCTCTTCTCCGCCCAGGTGAGGCGGCGAAAGGTATATTCTTTTCCTCAAAGGTTTCACCTTCGCAAGCGTTACACGCTGTACGCTGCCTGTTATGATAGCATATTTCGGTATTTATTCAGGCATTATTGCGGGGTCCGGGTTTTTGCCAGCGCCGCAGAAACGGGTATAATTACTTAGTTTTGGACAACCTGGCGTTACGCCAATTTTTACGACGAAGGCTGCTGGTGATCGATAATGGCACGTTCCCGTATCAGAACCGTAATAGTGTTTTCAGCGTCGTTTTTTATTTTGGCCTTTGGCTTCGCGCTTTTTGCCGAGGCTTCGGTATACAATGTCGAGGACTCTTCCCGGATGATGTTCAAAATACACGTTCCGATGACATTGGGGGAGCAGGCCCAAGTCATATTCCCCGACGGAAGCTCCCTGGACATGGGACGTGTGCTGGCGGTCCCGCAAAAGAGCAGGCATCCCGGTTTCACCGCCAGCAAGTACGGTCTCGGCGGACAGATCATAGCGACCGCGTCCAACGCGCACCACATCCAGGTGTCGGTGGAGGACGGAACCGGCCGCACCATGAGCCTGCTCCCGTCTCAGACCTTTGCCAACGCCACCGGCTTCGGCACCTCTTTCGTGGTGGAGGGTACGGGGGGCTCCGGGCTGTGGGGCGAATACGCGCCCTTCGTCGGCAGTCCGGTGTACATAGTCAACAGGGTGGGCATACCGGTCCTTTTCAACAATATCCAGCTGTTTCAGTTCGCGTCTGCCCTCGAGATCAGAGTGTACAGGCCGGAACACGACATAGAGTATTTCGAGATAGAGAACGTGCCGGGCGGCAGGGCGTGGTACCACGACGCCGGCGGCGACCATCAGTTCGCGGTGGTGGAGAGCGGAGCGGGAGGCACCGGAAGGTTCGAGGGCACGCTGTATCAGGGGCGCGGAATGGTCCGGGCCAATCATCCCGGGGTCATCTGCGTATCCACGTGTCCGAAGAGGGAGATCGGCGGTTTCCAGATAGTTCCGCTGAGTCACACATATTCCAGTGAATTGCAGAAGACTCGCCGGATGAGTCAGTATATAGTGCTTCGAGGGATAGGTTTCGAGGATATAACGGGCGAGTCCCCCTTCTTCAAGGGGTGGGTGCGTCCGGGGGACGTGGATTCAGATTCCAGGACCGGATGGGTTTCGTGCAGGATAAAGGGCAGATGGCAGGAGCTGCCGAACGTCTCCGGCCTGACCGAGCACACGCTCGAAAACGTCGAAGCCATCAGGATATACCTGTAGGAACCGCCGGCCGGCGGATTTAGGGGAGTTCAAATAATTTTTAAAGGATGACGGGGTGATTGGGATGTCGGTTTTCGACGGATTTGCCGGCGGGGAGGTTCCGCTCAGATCTGATATACCGGATGAGTTCAAATGGAGACTGTCGGATATATATCCGACGGACGGCGAATGGGAGGCCGATTTTGCCCTGGTAAAGTCGGAACTTCCGAAACTCGCCTCGATGGCGGGGACTTTGGGCAGTTCCGCCTCCGCCCTTCTCGAATGTCTCAGGCTCAGGGACAGACTGTCCGCGATGACGGATCGGATATATGTCTACGCTGTCATGAAGAGCCACGAGGACACCGCAAACCCCGCATACCAGAACCTGTCGTCCAGGGCCGGGACCCTCGCCGTCGAGGTATCCGGCGCGGCCAGCTTCGTGACTCCGGAGATAATATCGATCCCTGACAGCGTGCTGAACGGCTTCACAGATCCCGAGACGAGCGGGGCCGATTTCGACGATTACCGGTTCATGTTCAGGGAGATAGCCCGGCGCAGGGCGCGCATACTCTCGAAAGAGGAGGAGGAACTGCTGGCCCGGGCGGGCGATATGGCGTCGTCCCCGGACGAGACGTTTTCGATGCTCACGAACGCGGACATGAAATTTCCCAGCATAACGGATGAGGACGGCAGAGAAGCGGAACTCACCGAGGAGCGATACATGAAGTACATATCGTCCAGGGACCGGGCGGTCCGGCAGTCGGCTTTCAGCGCACTCTATGAGACCTACGCGAAGTTCAGCAATACAATGGGGGCCACCTTCGGCGGTATGCTGAAAACGTCGCGCTTTTACGCCTCCGCCAGAAAGTTCGAGTCCGACCTGGACTTCGCCCTGGACGGGGCGAACATACCCCGTTTTGTCTACGACAACCTGATAGATACGGTGGAGTCCGCCCTGACCCACCTTCACCGCTACGTCTTTCTCCGCAGGAAAGTGCTGGGGCTGGACGAAATACACATGTACGACATTTACAATCCTCTCGTGGAAAACCCGTACAGGAACATACCCTGGGAGGAGGCCAAAAGGATGGTTACGGAGGCGCTGGCGCCTCTGGGGGGCGAGTATATGGCCCAGTTCAGGCTCGGGCTCGAATCCGGCTGGATAGACGTGTGGGCCAGCAGGGGCAAGCGCGGGGGCGCCTACTCCTGGGGGGCATACGGCACGCATCCTTACATACTGCTCAATTACAACGGCGAACTCTCCGACGTGATGACGCTGGCGCACGAGATGGGTCATTCCATGCACTCGTACTATTCCCGGAAACATCAGCCATACGCCGCGTCCGATTACACCATATTCTGCGCCGAGGTGGCCTCCACCACCAACGAAGAGCTGATGCTCGACTATATGCTCCGCGCCGCCGGCGGACGCAGTGAGAGGATATACCTCCTGAACCAGCGTCTGGAACGCATGAGAGCGACGATATACCGCCAGGTGATGTTCGCCTCGTTCGAGCGCGCCGTCCACGAAAAACACCGGAATGGCGGGGACACGACAGCTTCTGAACTCGGCAGGATATGGAGGGGGCTCAATGAAAAGTACTTCGGGCCGGAGATGGTAACAGACGAGCTCATAGCTCACGAATGGTCCAGGATACCCCACTTTTACTCGCCCTTTTACGTCTACCAGTACGCCACGGGTTATTCCGCCGCCGCCGCGCTGGCCTCCATGATCACGTCCGAGGGCGCTCCGGCCCGGGAGCGGTATATGAAATTCCTCTCCTCCGGGGGCAGCGGCTATTCGATAGAGCTGCTGAAGCTGGCCGGGGTGGACATGAGCACGCCGCGTCCCGTCGAATCGGCGTGCTCGCTTTTCGCCCGCACTCTGGACGAAATCGAAGAACTGCTGGGGCGGACGCTTTGAACTGGAAAGACGCGTCGGTGGGCAGAGTCATCTGCAGCTGCAGAAACGTGACCAAAAAAGAAATAATAGCGGCCATCCAAAGCGGCGCCCGCAGCCTGGACGACATAAGAAAACATACCGGGGCTTGTCTGGACACCCACGAGAACAATCCCCGGTGTATGGACTGCCGCCTGGACGCCGCCGAGATGCTGGCGTATTACTCGGCTCTCGCCGACGCCCTCAAAAGGTGATTGCTGAGAAGCTTAAAAACCTGTGCCGCCGCCGCGGCATAAAGCTGTTGCTTTTACCGGCGTATTCGCCTGACTATAACCCGATTGAAAAATCTTGGGCAAATATGAAACGTGCTTTGCGTGCTTTGATTGATACGATTCCTGCTTGTGAAGATGTCCCTATGGAAAATACGCTGCCTCGGTTTTATTCCATGACCGAATATGAGAACCGGATATTTTCCG
>JAISWP010000067.1 GCA_031271065.1 Synergistaceae bacterium | reverse complement strand
TCCCTCAGGTGAGTTATATCCTCGACGGCGTCGTTCTCCTTTATCAGGGAGATTGGGACGCCCCGGCGCACCAGTTCCAGACCGCTGTCGTAGAAGTGCATTATCATGTCTAGTATGGCGAATCCCTTCTCCGGCGAGGAATATGAGTCGGATCCGAAAGCGGCCTGCTGCAGGTATCCGTTCTTGACCAAAAACGCCGTGTAGTTGACCAGCCTCTGGTCGTCCGGCAGCACATCCTCCCCGACCAGCCTTATCACCTGCTGTATTTTTTCGTCCTCCAGCAGTATGGCGCGGGCTTTCTCCCTCAATTCGCCCCATCTCGAGTCCACGTTTCCCTCGAACCAGTCCTCCACTTCCTCCGCGTATTCACTGTAAGACTCGAGCCACGAAATGGCCGGGAAGTGCCGTGCGTTCGCGAGGTTCTTGTCGAGCCCCCAGAAGCAGCGGATGAATCGCTTCGTGTGTCTGGTCACAGGTTCGGTGAAGTCTCCCCCCGGAGGTGAGACCGCTCCTATTATCGAGATGCTTCCGTTCTCGCCGCACTGGGTCACGACCCTTCCCGCCCTCTCGTAGAATTCCGCCAGACGGGATGGAAGATATGCGGGAAATCCCTCCTCCGCCGGTATTTCCTCCAGCCGTCCCGATATTTCCCGGAGGGCCTCTGCCCAGCGGCTGGTGGAGTCCGCCATCAGCGCTACATCGTAACCCATGTCCCGGAAATACTCCGCTATGGTTATGCCGGTGTATATGGAGGCCTCGCGTGCCGCGACCGGCATGTTGGAGGTATTCGCTATTAGGATGGTGCGCTCCATGAGGGGACGGCCGGAACGGGGGTCCTCCAGCACGGGGAACTGTTCGAGGACGTCAGTCATCTCGTTGCCGCGCTCTCCGCATCCTATGTAAACGACGACCTGGGCCTCGCTCCACTTCGCAAGCTGGTGCTGGGTTACTGTCTTGCCTGTTCCGAAGCCGCCCGGTATCGCGGCGGTTCCGCCTTTCGCCAGTGGGAATAGGCCGTCTATGACCCTCTGCCCCGTCACGAGAGGTTCGTTCGGCAGCAGTCGTTCCCGATACGGTCTCGGAGTCCGTACCGGCCACCTCTGGGTCAGCGGGATATCCACCGTCCGCCCCACGGCGTTTCGGACCTTCGCTATGATCCCTCCGCTCAGGACTTTCGTCTTCGGGGTTATCCAGGTCACTTCGCCCTCTATGTCCGGAGGACATATTATGCGGTGCAGCATCAGCCCGGTCTCCTGGACCGTACCCAGGAGAGTTCCGGACGACGCCATCTCGCCGGTTCTGACCGCCGGCGTCACATCCCAGAGTTTGTCCGGATCTATCATCGGAACTTCGGCCCCCGGGGTGATGTACATACCCTCTTTGTCCAGCAGAGCGCCCAGGGGGCGTCCTATGCCGTCGAAAAATCCCCCGATGAGCCCGGGGCCCAGGGATACGGAAAGAGACTCTCCGGAGCCGGTTACTCTCTCTCCGACCCTCATCCCCTGAGTTTCCTCGTATACCTGTATGGTGGCTTCATCTCCGTCCATGCGGATTATCTCGCCCAGAAGCCGCATCTTTCCGACATGCACCATCTCTCTCATGCCGAAATGTCTCATACCCGCGGCCCTTATGACTGGGCCGTTTATCATCGACACGAAGCCGGCGCGGGGATGTTCGTCCTCTCTGTTCGGCAGACTGTCCAAAGCGGCGGCCTCCTTTACAGCAGGGGCAGAAGGCGATCCGCTATCGTGTCAGCCGTTTCCTGAGTCCTCGACTGCCAGTCGGCGTTGATCTGCCGTTTGCCGTCCTCGCTTGTCACCCATACTCCCCCTATTATGGGAGCGGGTTCGCGATCGAAAATTATCCTGTCCTGTCCTAGTTTCGCGTTTACCAAGTCTGCCGCGGTGTCTCCCAGAGCCGCGTCCAGCGAGGCCAGTTTCAGTTTGAGGATTCCCGGCTCGCGGGAGAGCGCTTTTGCCGCTTCAAGGGCGAGCCCCGCCAGTATCCGGTCGTAATCGGCGCGGTCTCTCAGGCGCACCAGACCGTCCTGAAATTTCTTCAGGGCCTCGCCAAGCAGCCTGTTCTGCAGCCTCAGCGCCTCGGTGTTTTTTTCGCGCTCAGCCGCAAGTATCTGACGCCTGTATATATCCTCGGACCGGGATTTGGCGTCCGCCAGCACCGCGTCTGTATCACGCTCCAGCTTTGCCATCTCCTTCGAGAGCCACTGCTCCGCTTCTCTTCTGGCGTCCGAGGCCAGCGCCTCTTTCTGCTGATTTGCGTGCTCCAGTATTATGTCCTGCAGCGCGGAGATTTTCTCGTTGGATATGTCGTTCATTCCATCTTCACTCCAATCGCGTCCCTCACGTATTTCGTCAGAAAGTCGGGACTGCGTTTCGTACCATGCCTGTCCGGTATTTCAACCACTATCGGCAGTTCGCCGTGTTCGCGGAGCTGCTGCATGGCTTCCGGCAGGAGCTCCGCGACCTTTTCGGTGACGGCCAGTATCGCCACGTCGTTTCTTCCGAGCGCGCCCCGCATGGCGGATTCCGCCTCGTCCCGGCCACGGACTACGACTCCTTCTATTCCGGCGAGTCTCATGCCCACGAGCGTATCGTGATTGTCGCTTATGAGATATGCCTTCACCGGCGCCCGTCCGCTAGGCCAATTTGGTGTAGATGAGCATCGATATCACTATGCCGTATATAGCGACGCCTTCCGCGAGTCCCACGTATATCAGCGTAGTTCCGATGGCCCCCGGCTGTTCGCCCACGAGGCCGATAGCCGCGGAGCCAACGCTTCCCACCGCTATGCCAGCGCCGACACAGGCGAGTCCGGTCGCCAGCGCCATGCCGATGAAGCCCATCCCGTTGCTGGACGCCTGCTCCGGACCGGCCGCGGCTGCCGGTTCCCCGGATTCTGCCGCCAGCGCGGACGCGGACGCCAGACTCGAAACGGTCCCGGCCAGCACCAGGAAGCAGGAGAAGGCTATTATGCACGAGAGCGTCTTTTTGGAGCCCCTGAACCCGGCGCGCCTCATCGCGGCGCCCAGACAGACGGTTCCCACCACAGCTGCGCAGCTCAATATAAATCCGAACATTCCCGTATCACCTCTGAGTAGTATTTTGGCGACGCGCGGATTACGTCCCGCGCCGTCAGGATTTCTGGAAAGACCTGTCCTTTTTCCATGCCACCGGTTTGAACACGCTGCCGCCCCCGCGGTAGAATTTGCTGAAAAACTCGTAGTATTCCAGCCGCAGGACCTGTATGAACACTATCAGGCCCTCCAGTCCCACTATAAAGATATTTCCGATCACGAGGACGAGCATTTTGAGGAACATTCCCCCTGGAAGCGGCTCCATTATCCGTGATATGGACATGACCGCGAGGGAGAGCGCCACGTGGTTCAGCGCGAAAGCCGCCAGCCGCACGAAGGAGGCGGTGTTGGTGAAATAGTTCATCAGGTTGTGGAGCGCCTCGAACACCTTGAGGGCTGTCGGTTCGTTTTCGACGTGCTGGTGCAGGAGAGTCCGCGCCAGCGTGTCGCGAAAGAGCGTCAGCACGAGGACCGCCAGTATGGTATACCAGAGATATGACACTGAAAACGGCGTCTTTAAGCCCATCACGGTGATGAATAAGGCAGCGGCCGAACCCCAGTAGACAAAAAGACCCGCGATTCCCTGTCCGTCGAAAAGAAGCCTGCCGAAGTCCCTATCCCTGTAGCGTATTATCATGTTGAGGATCATGCCCGCGCTTATCATCACCACTCCGGCCGCTATGGCCACGGCAAATAGCTTGCCTGGGTCGCGCATGGGGGACAGCCAGAGCGCCGGCAGGAGTTCCTCGACTCCCATGACACTCCCGTAGAGCAGGCCGAACACGACGGAACTGACGGAAGCACACTTCATCACGAACGCCAGAGACCCGCTCAGCTTTTTCTTCTTTCCGAAGTATGAGGCGGCGAGCCAGAGCAGGATCCCGTGGCCCACGTCCCCGAACATGAAACCGAAGAAAAGTATGAACGTTATCGTCACAAACGGCGAGGGATCGACCTCTCCGTACGATGGGACGCTGTAGAGCGCGACTACGTCCTGGAATGCCCGGACGACTCTGTTGTTGCGGAGCATGGTGGGGATTCGCACTCCCGAGATGTTTTTCACCGGTTCCGCCGTGACGGAGGTCCGCGGAGCGTCGCGCTCGACCTTGTCCTTTATAGCCTCGTACGTGTCCTCCGGTATCCAGCCGGAGAGGACGTACATCCCGCCTATTTCTCCCCGTCCCTTGCAGAGATCGTACACCCGCTGCATGGTGTAGAGCCTGGAATACAGTTTTTCGAACTCCTTCCGGTGTTCTTTGAGGATGCCTGACGCCGCGTCCTCCAGTCCCTTTATAGAGCGTTTGTGAAATTCGATGGCGTGCTCCACCTGACGCAGGGGGTCGTCTCCGGACAGGCGGTTCGTCATCTCGGTCAGGGAAAAATCCTTGAAATAGACGGCGTCCAGTATCTTGCGCGCCCCCTCTTTGTAGCCGGGGACCGTGAATACCAGCGCCCACACATTGCCATCACTGCGGGAGAGTTCCACAGCAAGTATCGGAGCGTCCATCGTCGTCTCCTCGAGCCTGCTGAAATTATCGCAGGACAGCCTGCCGAAAAGGGCCAGCGCAAACCGCGCCTCGGACATATCCCTGGGTTTCATGTCGATGGACGCGAGGGCCTCCACGAACGTCTTTGTCGCCTCCAGACGCTCCAGCTCTTCACTGAGGGTGTCCCTCCGTTTTCCCCAAGTCTCGAGTTTGCCGGCGGTTTCTTCCACCAGACGGCGCGCCTTGTGGTAGCTGAAATCGGAATCGAGCGGTATCGGCTCCGGGTCCGGCAGGCTTTCCCCCGCGACTTTCCAGACGGATGACATCTTGCCCAGAAGATCGTCGTAAGGATTGTCGCTCTCGGTGGTCACCTTGGACCTGATGTTTCTGTCGTTGATGAGAAAATCGAGAGGCAATGGCTGAAAGCCTCCGGAGAGGACCATCTGACGGGCTACCGGTTCCATTTCGTCATGGGGCCCGACCATCGTCAAAGCGAGCATTTTCATCACTGCCATTCGGTTTCACCTCCCGTTGAAATTATTGGTCTCGTAAGATATGCGGCGGCGTCGCGCCGTTCGTGCCCGTAACGTACATACTCTATGATGCGCACTATGTCGGAGATCTCGAATTCTTTCAGCACGTAATAGCTGACGGCGGTGTGAAATCCGGGCGGCCCGCTGCCGTATACATTCCTCGCCTGGCTGTATATGTGCCTTTTTATATTTCTTTCCATGGACAGCTGGGTGTTTTTGTCCGGCAGCGCGGAGACGAAAAGCTGCGCGTACTGGGGAAAACGGTTTTTCAGGAATTCCGCAAGATGATCTATGTCCAGGCGGACCATCCCGCGGAGCGACTCCATCGTCACTCTGAATCGGGACGGCGGAAGCCGGTTCAGTATCTCTTCGGGAGTCATGTCGTAGAACGTCCGGGCCCTGTACAGTATATATATATTGTAGAGATCCAGTCTGACCCCGAATATCGGTATCAGACGGTTTCTGTCGTCCGGCCCGAGTTTTTTCAGGGCTTTATGGAGCGACAGCTCGACGAAGAGATCGAGCGCCATCTCCAGGGGAAAAAGGCTTTTTTCCTCCCCGGACGCAAGTCTCCTGAGAGGTTCGGCCAGAACCCTGTAATATACCGACTCCCTGAGCGCGTCGGACAGTTCCGCGAAATTGCGGGACAGCAGCGCGCTGTCGTATGATATCTTGGAGTTCGCGGACAGGTACAGCCT
>JAISWP010000054.1 GCA_031271065.1 Synergistaceae bacterium | reverse complement strand
TTGTCGTCCTGCGTCCCGCCGCGGAATCCGGCATAATGGCGGCCGTGATACTGGGGCTCGGGCGGGCCGTCGGGGAGACGATGGCGGTCATAATGGTGGCCGGTAACCAGGCTCGGATGCCGGTCTCGCTTCTCAAAGGCGTCCGTACCCTCACGGCGAATATAGTGCTGGAAATGGGGTACGCCTCCGGGCTTCACCGGGACGCGCTCATCGCCACGGGGGTCGTGCTTTTCGTGTTTATCATGATCATCAATCTGAGCTTTTCGGCTCTGAAAAGAAGGATGGGATGATGCGGGACAGGAAATTTACCGAGCCGGCGCTCGCGGCGGCGACATGGATCGGGGCCTGCGCCACGTTCGGGGTGCTCGTGATGCTTGCCGCTTTCATATTCGTCAAAGGCATCCCCCACATGAAGCCGTCCCTTTTTTCTCTCACGTACAACAGCACCAACGTCTCTCTGATGCCGTCTTTTGTCTCCACGATCATAATGACGGCGCTCTCCCTTTTGATAGCGGTGCCGCTGGGGGTGTCGGCCGCCATCTATCTGGTGGAGTACGCGAAACGGGGCAGCGGAACGGTCCGCGTGATACGCATGACCGCCGAAACGCTGGCGGGAATACCCTCGATCGTGTACGGACTTTTCGGAATGCTCTTTTTCGTGACGTTTCTGGGATGGGGTTTCTCTGTCCTCTCAGGGGCTTTCACGCTCTCCGTCATGATACTGCCCCTTGTCATGCGCTCGGCGGAGGAGGCGATAATGGCGGTCCCGGACACATACCGCGAGGGGGCTTTCGGACTGGGAGCGGGCAAGCTCCGCACCGTCGCGAGGGTCGTGCTTCCCTCCGCGATGCCCGGCATACTGGCCGGAGTGATACTGTCGGCCGGCCGCATAGTGGGAGAGACGGCGGCACTGATCTATACCGCGGGGACGGTGGTTCGGATACCGACGAGCCCGATGCAGTCGGCGCGCACCCTGGCTGTGCACATGTACGCGCTGTCCAGCGAGGGGCTGCACACGAACGAGGCGTATGCCACCGCCGCCGTCCTGCTGTTTGCGGTGGTGCTGATAAACGCGGTCTCGGCCGCGGCAGCGAGGCGCATAGGGGGCGGAAAACTGTGAACTGTTTCGACATAACTGGGCTGGACCTGTATTACGGGGAATTTCACGCTTTGAAAGACGTCAATATGGGCATCGAGAAGGGGAAGATAACGGCGTTCATAGGGCCGTCCGGCTGCGGCAAGACCTCGCTCTTAAAGACGCTGAACCGGATGAACGACCTGATCGAAGGGTGCCGCGTCCTGGGCGGGGTCAGGCTCTTCGGGGAGGACATCTACGGGAACATGGACGTGAACATCCTCCGCAAAAGGGTGGGCATGGTCTTTCAGAAGCCGAACCCCTTCCCCATGAGCGTGTACGACAACGTGGCGTTCGGCCCGCGCACCCACGGCGTCCGCTCGAAGTACGATCTGGACCTGATGGTCGAGCGCGCATTGAAGGACGCGGCGATATGGGACGAGGTCTCGGACAGGCTGAAGAAATCGGCGCTGGGGCTGTCCGGAGGCCAGCAGCAGAGGCTCTGCATAGCCCGCGCGCTCGCCGTATCACCGGAGGCACTTTTGATGGACGAGCCCACCAGCGCGCTGGACCCGGTCTCCACCGGCAAGATAGAGGAGCTGATGCTGACCCTGCGTGAGAACTATAGTATAATCATCGTGACGCACAATATGCAGCAAGCCACCCGAATAAGCGACAGCACCGCTTTTTTCCTGCTCGGCGAAGTGGTCGAATACGGTGATACGGAGACAATTTTCGCGATGCCGCGGGATAAGCGGACGGAAGACTACATTACTGGGAGGTTTGGATGATGCGACTGCGTTTCGACGAGCAGCTCACGCGGCTCAACAACGATCTCATAGAGATGGGCGCCCTCATCGAACGCGCCATAGCGGACGCCTCCAAGGCTTTCATCTATCAGGACGCGGAACTGGCGCGCAGGATCATCGAGCGCGACGACGAGGTCGACGACATCGAGCGCGGAATAGAGAGCCTCTGCCTCAAACTCATACTGAGCCAGCAGCCGGTGGCGAAGGATCTGCGCCAGGTCTCGACCGCTCTCAAGATGATAACGGACATGGAGAGGATAGGGGATCACGCCTCGGATATCTCGGAGATGTGCGTGCTCATGGCCTCGCAGCCGTACATCAAAAAGCCCGAGCACATACCTCAGATGGCCGAGGTCACGATGAATATGGTCACGTCGAGCATAGACGCCTTCGTCAAGCGCGACATCGAAAAGGCGCGTTCGGTGATCGCCCGTGACGACGAGGTCGACGAACTTTTCACCACCGTGAGGGACGAGCTCACGGCGCTCGTTCACCAGGACGCTGACAATGGAAGCCAGGCATTCGACCTGCTTCAGGTGGCCAAATACTACGAGCGCATCGGAGACCATGCCGTGAACATAGCGGAGTGGGTCATATTTTCCATAACCGGCGTGCACAAGGACAAGCAGGTCCTGTAGGCGGCGTCATGCCCGGCGTTATCTTCGTTCTGGAGGACGACGACAGCATAAGGGAAATGATGGTCTACGCCCTGTCCGGCGCGGGCTACGACGCGTCGGGGTACTCCTGCGCCGAGGCGTTCTGGGACGCGGTGGAAGAAAACGTCCCCTCCCTGGCGCTGCTGGACATAATGCTGCCGGGAGAGGACGGACTGTCCATCCTCAGACGGATGAGGCGGACGGATCGCTGCAGGAGCGTCCCCGTCATAATGCTGACCGCCAAGGGCTCTGAGCTGGACCGTGTAAAGGGTCTCGATCTCGGCGCGGACGACTACATATCGAAGCCGTTCTCGGTAATGGAGGTAACGGCCCGGGTCAGGGCCGTGCTCCGGCGCGGCGGGGATAACGCGGACAGCGGCGGAGTCCTGAAAGTGGGCGGCGTCGTCCTCGACAGCCGGAGGCGTGCGGTGTCGGCGGACGGCGAACTGTCGCTGACGTACAAAGAGTTCGAACTGCTGGAATTTCTCATGAGGAACGAGGGCATCGTCCTGTCGCGGGACCGCCTTCTGGAGGAAGTGTGGGGGTTCGACTACGGAGGGGAGAGCCGCACGGTGGACATGCACGTCAAATCCCTGAGGCGAAAGCTCGGGAGGTTCGGCGGCCTGATCAAGACCGTTCGCAGTGTCGGCTACAAGATAGGAGAATGATTTCGTGAGACGCCGCATATTTTTCGCAATGACGCTGCTCTCCGCCCTGGTGCTCGCCGTATCCGCCGCGGCGTACTGCTTCGTCTTCTACCGGCAGTTTTCCGCCGCGGCGAGGGACGAGCTGGGGGCTCGCGCGGAGATGTTCAGGAGCCTCGATTCGGACGCCGCCCTGAGCAATATCTCGGCGTCAGCCTTGTCCGACGTGAGGATCACGGTTGTGGAAAGCGACGGGACCGTACTGTACGACAACACTGCAGGCTCAGGGCTCGAAAACCACAGCGGCAGGGCGGAGATAAAAGACGCCCTCTCGTCCGGAACGGGAGAGAGCGCGAGGTTTTCCGACACGCTCGGAAAGATGACCTATTATCACGCGGTCAGAACCGCGGACGGATCGGTAGTCCGCCTGTCCAAGACCATAGACAGCGTCTGGGGGCTGTTCAGCGGCGCTCTGCCGGCTGTGTTCGGCATAGCCTGCGTCGTGGCGGCCATGAGTTACGCGGCGGCCGGGTTTCTGACCAGAAGGATCGTCGAGCCCATAAACACCGCCGACCTGGACGGCGCACTGACCTCGCCCTACGACGAACTGGCCCCCTTCGTGCGCAAGATCGGCGAACACCGGGAACGGATCGCTTCGCAGATGCTCGACCTCCGAAACCGCTCGGACACGATAGAAGCGATCATGGAGAATATGAAAGAGGGCATAATGATCGTGGACGGGCGCGGCACCGTGCTATCCGCCAACAGAAGCGCGTCGTCCATATTCTCCCGAGGGCTGGAGGGCAGCAGCATTCTCGAAATAACCAGGGACATGGCGCTGGTCAGGGGAGTCCGGGGCGCGCTGGCGGGCGAGAGGGGCGAGGCGGCCTTCGAACAGGGAGGAAGGACCTATCGGGTCTTTTTCAGCCCCGTGACGAACCTGGGGGCTATAACTCTCCTGCTCGACGTGACGGAGAACACAAGGAGCGAGAGGATGCGGCGTGAATTTTCGGCAAACGTCTCCCACGAGCTCAAGACTCCCATAACGAGCATCTACGGGAACGCCGAACTGCTTGCCGGCGGCATGGTCAAAGAGGGGGACAGAGAGGGCTTCTACGGGAAAATCAAGGAAGAAGCCGCCAGGATGACAGCCCTCATAGACGACATCATAATGATCTCGCGGCTGGACGAAGGGTATGGAAGGGACGAGTTCGAGGACGTCTCTCTGATGTCCGGCGCGAAAGAAGCGGCGGAGGCGCTGTCCGACACGGCCTCGGAGTACGGGGTGTCTGTGGCCGTCCTGGGGGACGAGGCGGTCGTAAGAGCCAACCGCGCCCAGATATACGAACTGTTCTGCAACCTGATCGACAACGCCGTGAAGTACAACAGGCGCGGCGGTTCGGTGGAGGTCAGGATAACGTCCCAGGGTGACGCGGCGGCCGTGACGGTGTCCGACACGGGCATAGGCATCCCGCCGGATGAGACCGAGCGGGTGTTCGAGCGTTTCTACCGGGTCGACAAATCCAGGTCCAAAAAGACCGGCGGCACCGGCCTGGGGCTTGCGATAGTAAAACACATAGCCACCGTGCACGACGCCCATGTGACCCTCGCGAGCCGTGTCGGAGAGGGCAC
>JAISWP010000026.1 GCA_031271065.1 Synergistaceae bacterium | reverse complement strand
ACTGCGTGTATACCGGCAAGCCGGGCGCCCGCAGCGCCATAATGGCGAAGGCCTATTAAAGGACGCCTGATCGCGGCCCGTCCAGGAAATCGAGCCGGTTTCTACCGTCTTTTCCGTATCGTGTGAGGCTGAGTGTCCGCAAGGGAGAGTATCTGGCCGGCGAGCGAGGATATACCTTCCCTCAGCTTGAATATGCAGTCCGTTATCTCCCCCTGCTCCCTGACTATGTCTTCCGCCATAGCTTTGCATGACGGACGCCCGCACGCCCCGCAGTCTATGTGGGGCATTTCGGCGAATATAGCTTTCATCTGCTTGAGACGGCTCATCGCCTCCGACAGATCGCTGGAAAGAGGCAGTCTCTGTTTTGCCGGTATGGCTTCCCTCATATGCCATATCTTTGGGGTGCCGCAGAGTTCCGCCAGCATCTCGCGCCTTTCTCCGGACAGGTTCCACTCCGTTGAGATGCGCCTGTTTCTCAGATGCGCCAGAAAACGGGACTCCGGCACCGCGACTCCGCCGAAGCATCCGAGGTCGCAGGTCCTGCACTCCACGAAGTCGACTCCGCGCAGGCGCCCCAGTTCCAGCTGCTGCAGGAGGTCTTTTGTGTTGCGCAGTCCTGAGACAGCGATTACCGTGAGATCACGCCCGGCGAACTTGGATATGTGTCTCGTCTCTCCGCCTCGAACGGCCCATGCCGGGAACCTCCAGTTCGACTCGACCGGCTGTTCGGGTGTCGAAGCCTTTATCCCCGCGGCCATCAGGAAATGGGCCACCTTCCTTACGGAAACTATGTGCTGGATGGATGAGGGCTCTTTGGTGATCGGATCCCGTACGAGAGTTATCTTAGCGGGGCACGGGGAAAGAAGTGTCATGGGGGCGAACGATTTCGTCCTGCGCCTCCACAGTTCGGCCGCTATCTCGAGAGGGTTTTTGATCGGTATCACACGGCTCAGAAGTTCCGGGAACTGAAGCTGTATGAGCCCGATCACCGAAGGGCAGTATGCGGATATGAGGGGAAGCTGGTCGGCCGGAGTTTCATTTATGATCCTGACCGCGGCGTAAGCGGAGAGGTCGAACGCGTCTTCGGCCTCTTCTGTCAGCAGATCTATGCCGTTTTTGGACAGGACCGATTTCGCGTCGTCCGGAAACCAGAAGGAACCGAACTGGGTGAAAAACGTAGGGTCAGGGAGGGCCTCCACGGGGCCGTGAGCGTGAATGAGCTCCCAATCGTCGTCGTCCAGCCCCAGGGCCTTCCGCGCGCACGCGCGGAGGCACTCTCCGCAGTCGACGCAGAGATCTTTGATGATGGTTATCGAGCCGTTTATGACTCTTATGGCTTCAGTGGGACAGGATTTTATGCAATTTACACAGCCGTGACAGGCTGAATAGGATATCCTGATGCTGTGGGCCATAGCCTTAAACTCCTTAATTTTTTATTATGAAATTCTGGAGGAAGATTTATTTATAATTTTATGACAGCCCGCAGGGTTGTCCCCACGCCGACTTCCGTTTCTATCTCGAATATATCCGCGTTCCTTTTGATGTTGGGCAGCCCCATCCCCGCTCCGAAACCCATTTCTCTCGCGTGGTCGCTCGCCGTCGTGTAGCCTTCCATGATGGCAAGTTCCACATTCGGGATACCCGGCCCCCGATCGACGGTCATTATTTCGACCTTGTCCTCGTCGATATTGGCAATTATCCTTCCGCCGCCGCCGTGTATGACAAGGTTCATCTCGGCTTCATAAGTGATTACGGCGGCTCTCCTGCATACCGATGATGAAATGCCGAGTATTTTCAGCGTCTCCTTCAGGTTGCTGGACGCCTCTCCCGCTGTCTGATAATCGTCCGCTGCGACGTCATACTCGAGGTCGATCGGCTCGGGCACGATTTATGCTCCGGCATCCGCAAGGAGACAGGGCTTTATTCCCTCCGCGTACAGTATCCCGCACACCTGAAACATGCTCATACCGGAAACTATGAGAGTGATTTCCGACTCGTCCGCCAAAGAGATCGTATCCTGCATCGGGGTTTTGCCCCTGACGAAAAGCACCGCGGGGATATCCAGCATCTGAGCGGTGCGAACTATCTGAATGTTGGTCAGTCCGGTGATCAAAAGGGCTCCGGGTGAACAGAGCGCCAGCACGTCACTCATGAGATCGCAGGCGTAAGCTCTCGGAGAGTCGATTCGGGTCAGTCTCGTTTCTCCGCAGAGTATCTTTGCGTCAGTTAATCTCGCGATTTTATCAAGGATCAATTATTCCGCCTCCTAAATTTTCTGCAGCCCTTCGCCCGGTGGCGGGCATTGCATTTTATTCCACGGTCTCGGATGAAAGGACTTCCACGGTTCCGGAGGATTCGTACGTCCTGCCTCGGACTTCCAGCACCCCGAATTTTCTCGAAACGGGCCTGTGTGTCCCGGGGTCTATCGAGAGAACTTCATCCATCAGCGGTATGCCGCTCCTTCTTTCGAGAGCCAGCGCTATCTCGCGGGCAGAATCCGCGCCCGCCGAATGATAGGCTCCTATCACCCAATCCGCCGCGGCCAGCGCACGCGCCGCCGTGACAGGGTCTTCGACGATCACGTCGAAGACGTCCCGTATTTTCATCATTATAGCACGCCTCCCCTCTTCGTTTCTGACGAGGGGAGCGTCCTTGTCCACGACGATCATGCCGTCCGCATCGGTCAATATCTGCTGCGCGGGACCGTAGTAGCAGACCACGGCGCCGCTGCGGCGGCGAGTCGTGTTCTGCCATATGGACAGAGCGGCCATCGCGTCCAGCCAGCAGACGAATACCTTTGTCCCGCCGGCCCCGGCTTCCAGCACCTGCGGCAGGAATTGATCCTGCCTGTAGGCCGTTACGGACAGATCGAGGGTTTGGAGCCCTCTTGCGCGGAGGAACCGTATATTCAGCTCAGCGCCTCTCGCCAGTTTCTGGGAGAGGATATCGGTCACCACCGCCGTCTGCTCCCCGGAATATCTTGTGAGTATCGCTTCGGCTATGGCGTTGGCTCTCGAGTAATAGGGGAGATCCAGCGCAAAGAGGTATGGCCGCGGTTTTCCAGTGTCCTCCGAACGAATGCGCACCCCCTCCCCGCCGGTGAAAATGACCGACGGGCCGCGTTCCCCGCAGAGCTCCGCCAGCACGGCGCTGAAGTCGTCCTGCGCGAAACTGACAATAGCGGATACCTTCATCGCGCGCCAGGTCTCAAGACGTGGCAGAAGCTCGTCCATGCCGCCGATGTCCGAGAACATGAAGGTCACTTCCCTGCCGCGTATGGCGTCGCGCCGGAGTGATATCTCGCGCTCCGCCGTCCGCATGGCGTATTTTATGGATTTCCCGGCGGCGCTGTCCCAGCCGTCCTTCGGAGGAATGACCACAACAGGCCACGCCCAGCCCTCTTTCACGCCGAGGAGAGGATCCTCATCCTCCGCGAAAACGCCGGCGTCACAGGATGAAACTGCCGATGCCAGCAAAAAAATCAAAAAGATCGTTTTAAAAAAATTTTTCATGCTGTTTCTCCCGCCTTTACTTAAATACGAAGCGCCCTGAGGGCGTATCTTTGCCGGAGCGCCGCCGGTTCCGGCGGGAGACGCAGCCTCCCGTTTATCCGGAGAAATTAGAATTTTTCGTGATGGAACGCCTGTCCTCCCCGGCGCGGCGCAGAATTTTCTCCCTGTCCAGAGTCAGGAATTCTCCGTCCTTGTAAAGCATCCTGCCGGCGACCATAGACGCCCTCACGTCCCTGGACGACCCCGCGTAGACCGCGAATTCGGGGACGTTGGTCTCGTCGAGCCCCACGTATCTCGGATTGTCCGTGTCCACGATGATGATATCCGCCGTGAAGTCGGGCTGCAGCAGCCCCGTGTTTTTGAAACCGGCTCCCCTGGCCCCGCCGACCGTGGCCATCCTGAGCACGTCTTTTGCTCCGGTGGCGGTCGGATCCATGTGGTAGCCTTTGTGCATCAGCGCGGCCGTCCTCATCTCGTCCCATATATCAAGCCTGTTGTTCGACGCGGCCCCGTCCGTGCCCAGCGCGACCCTGACTCCGGCGGAGAGGAACCCGCGGACAGGCGCGAATCCGCTGCCCAGCTTGAGGTTGCTCTTGGGGTTGTGGACCACTGTCACGTTGTCGCGCGCGGCGCACGAAATCTGTTCTTCGGGGAACCAGACGGAGTGTGCCAATATCAATTCTCTGACCTCCAGAAGCCCGGTCGACTCCAGGTACTCGGCGGGCTCCGTTTTATATCTGTCCCGCATCGTATCCAGTTCACTTTTGGTCTCCAGCCAGTGAAAGTGCACGCCGAGATTTTTTTCCCTGGCTATGTCCGCTATTTTTCGAACGGCATCCCGAGGTACGGTATACGGCGCGTGAGGCCCCAGCTGTACGGCGACCCGCCCTTCGAACCCGTCGTATTTCTCCGCCAGGGCGAGGTTCTCTGATATTTTCTGATCGTCGTCTCCGGTGAGGCCTCTGCAAAGGGCCCCTCTCATTCCGCTTTCCACGAGAGAAGCGGCCACTTCGTCCATGAAATAGTACATGTCGCAGAAACAGGTCACTCCGCCGGATATCATCTCCAGCATGGCGAGGTCCGCGCCGGAGCGTATGTTACAGGCCGTCAGCTTCTCCTCGGCGGGGAATATCTTTTTATGGAGCCACTCCATGAGGGGCAGTTCTTCCCCGATCCCGCGAAGCAGCGTCATGGATACGTGTGTGTGCGCGTTGACGAGCCCCGGCAGAGCAAGACAGCGGCCGCCGCCGTTGTATACGACGTCCCCGCGTCCGGCGCCAGGCGGGGTTACCGCGCTGATCAGCCCGGATTCTCCGATCACTATATCGCCGTATTGGGCGTCGCGCCTGCTTGAGTCCCATATCAGCACATTTTTTATTACCGGCATGTCATTCCCTCCAATCTTTCAGGTATTTTTCCTGTTCGGGAGTGAGCCGCTCCAGCTTCAGCCCGAGGGATTCGAGTTTGTAATTCGCAACCATGTCATCCAGGAATTCCGGTACTTTCTGGAGCCCCCGTTTCAGGCTGGCGCCTCCCGCTATGTAAAGGCAGGACAGGAGCTGCGCCGCGAAACTGGTGTCCATGATCTCAATGGGGTGCCCGTCTCCGGAGGCCAGGTTCACCAGCCTGCCTTCGGCGAGCAGATGAAGCCTTCGTCCGTCCGATAACTCGTATGTTCGCACGTTACTGCGGGAATCGTAGGTTTTGACCGCCAGTTCGCGCAGGTGCGGGACGTACACTTCCACGTCGAAATGCCCCGCGTTGGCCAGCAGGACCCCGTCGCGCATCTTCTCGAAATGCTCCCTGCGGATGACCTGTGTGTTTCCCGTCACTGTGACGAAAATATCCCCCACCTCGGAGGCTTGGCGCATATCCATGACCTGATAGCCGTCCATGTGAGCCTCGAGGGCCTTGTGGGGATTTATTTCCGCCACGATGACGTGGGCGCCCTGGCCCGCGGCTCTGGAGGCGACTCCCTTGCCGCACCAGCCGTAGCCCGCTACCACTACGTTCTTTCCCGCCACCACGCAGTTGGTCGTTCTGACTATTCCGTCCCACACGGACTGCCCAGTGCCGTAGCGGTTATCGAAAAGATATTTGCTGAGAGCGTCGTTTACGGCCAGCATCGGGAATTTGAGCAGTCCTTCCGCATCCATGGCCCGCAGTCTCTTGATTCCGGTCGTAGTCTCCTCAGAGCCGCCCAGTATGCCGGGCGCGAGTTCCTGAAAATGTTCGTGGATCATCGCCACCGTGTCGCAGCCGTCGTCTATGATTATGTCAGGCTCCCAGGCGAGCATATATCTGAGGTTTTCCTCGTATTCCGAAGCGCTCATTCCGTGCTTGCTGAACACATGCACGCCGTATTCGGCGAGGGCGGCGCATATAGGGTCCTGCGTGGACAGCGGGTTGCTCCCCGCCGCGGTCACGACGGCCCCCAGATCTTTGAATACTTTGAGAAGGCACGCAGTCTTGGCTTCGAGGTGCAGGCAGGCGGCCACTGTATGCCCGTCGAGCGGCTTTTTTTCTCCCGCGCTCTCTTTCTCGTATATCAGCCTCAGCACGGGCATGAACTGCCAGGCCCAGTTGATCCTCTCCCAGCCTTCCCGCGCCAGCCCTATGTCAGCCACTGAGCAGTTTTTTCTCTCCATCGATCAAGACCTCCAGACTTCGGTGTGCAAGATTATTATAATTTCTCCGCCGATACCCGCGCGTTCACCCGTTCACCCCAGGTGTCTTTTCCACGCTGCTATATTATCACGCCGCCGGCATCTGATATAATTCATTGGCGTATTTTTTTATTCGGGAGGAAGTTTTTTCATGGCTCGTGCAGATAAGAATAATAAGATGAAACGAAGAAGCGCCCGCGAACTTAGGGAGATGTTTCTGTCGTATTTCGAGGGACACGGCTGCCGGAGGTACGCGAGTTTCCCTCTCGTTCCGGACGACCCCACGCTGCTTTTTACCGTAGCTGGAATGGTGCCGTTCAAGCCGTATTTTCTCGGTCTCCGCACCCCCGAGGTGACGAGGGCCGTCACGTCTCAGAAGTGCATAAGGACTAATGACATAGACAACGTAGGGCGCACGGCGAGGCATCATACGTTTTTCGAAATGCTCGGCAATTTCAGCTTCGGGGATTATTTCAAGAAGGAGATAATACCGTGGGCCTGGACATTCCTCACCGAACACGTCGGACTCGATCCGGACCGTTTGTACGCCACGATATTTCTCGACGACGACGAAGCCTGCGGCATGTGGAAGGATCTGGTCGGCCTGCCGGACGATCGCATATACCGTCTGGGGGAGGACGACAACTTCTGGGCCGCCGGTCCTACGGGCCCATGCGGGCCCTGTTCGGAGATCATCTACGACCCGGGCCCGGAATTTTCGTGCGGGAAGCCCGGCTGCGGTGTGGGCTGTTCCTGCGACAGATATCTTGAGATATGGAATCTGGTGTTCATGCAGTTTTCAAGGGACGAAAGCGGAACCCTTACGCCTCTCCCGAAGAAAAACATAGACACCGGCATGGGCCTGGAACGGCTTTCGTCCGTGGTTCAAAGGGTCCGCGGCGATTTCGAGACCGATCTCTTCAAGCCTGTCATAGACCGCGCGTGTGAGCTTGCCGGCATCACATACGGAGGTTCGGCGAAAGGAGACCTCTCCGTCCGCGTGATATCGGACCACCTGAGAGCGTCGGCCTTCATGATAGCGGACGGGGTCCTCCCCGCCAACGACGGGCCGGGATACGTGCTCCGCAGGCTCATAAGGCGCAGCGTCAGGTACGGCAGGATGGCCGGAATTGACCGGGCTTTCCTCTGCGAACTGCTTCCGGCGGTGAACGAAATAATGGGGGACCCATACATCGAGCTCATCGAACACCGCTCCGCCATAGAGCAGGTAATATCCCTCGAAGAAGATCGATTCGGGCGCACCCTCGAACAGGGTATGAATATACTGGACCAGGAACTCGCGAAACTGAAGGGCGGCGGGAGTCTGCCGGGCGAGGCCGCCTTCCTGCTTTACGATACATACGGTTTTCCGCTGGAGCTCACGGAGGAGATAGCGTCCGAATCGGGGATCTCCGTGGCCAAAGAGGGTTTCGACAGGGAGATGGACCGTCAGAAAAAGAGGGCCAGAGCCGCGAGCAAACAGACCGCCGCGGTCATCGCGAAAAACGTTTACACCGAACTCGCGGACAGGTTCGGCGTCACGCCCTTCGACGGCTACGAGTCGCTTTCGGAGACCGCCGAGGTCCTGGCAATAGTGAAAGGCGGCGCCCTGTCGGACGAACTCTCCGCCGGCGAGGAGGCGGAAATAGTTCTGTCCCGGACCCCTTTTTATGCCGAAAGAGGGGGACAGATCGGCGACACCGGACGGCTGCTGGGCGAGGGCGTATGTTTTGAAGCGGAGGATACCGTTTATCCGAGCGGCGGTCTCATAGCGCACAGAGGCAGGCTGTCGGAGGGCTTTATCAAGGTCGGGGCGACGGTCGAGGCCGCGGTCGATTCCAAAAGACGCGGCGCGATACAGCGGCATCACACAGCGACCCATCTCCTGCACGAGTCGCTCTGCCGGGTCCTGGGCGCCCACGTCCGGCAGGCCGGTTCTCTGGTAACGCCGGACTTTCTGAGGTTCGACTACAATCACTTCGCGCCGCTCACGCAGGAACAGGCCGCCCAGGTGGAGAGTATGGTATATGAGCAGGTGCTTTCTGATATTCCGGTCCTCACAAGCGTCATGAAATACTCCGACGCCAGGAGGCTTGGAGTGAAGGCGCTCTTTGAGGAGAAGTACGGCGACACGGTGAGGGTGCTTGAAATACCGGGCTTTTCCGCCGAACTCTGCGGAGGCACTCATACGGCTTCCACAGGGCGCGTAGGGCTTTTCAAAATAACGAAGGACGAGGGCATCGGCTCCGGCGTCAGGAGGATCACGGCGTCCTGCGGGTCATCGTCCCTGAAACTGTTCCAGGAGAGCGCGTCCGCGCTTCGCGCGGTGTGCGAGGCTCTCGGCTCCGGCGCTGAATCGGCCGCCGCCAGGGTCGAAGCCCTTCTCAGGGAAATGCAGGAACTCGAGAGGAAAAATCAGGACCTCGTGCTGGAAAGCATGACGGAGTCGTCCCGCGCCAGCGTAAAGAGGGCGGTCCGTGTGGACGGCGTGACCGTCGTCGCCGAGAAGTTCAATGGGGCGTCACGGGACATGCTCCGCCGGATAGGGGACAGGATAAAGCGGATGGAACCGGACTCGGTGGTTCTGCTCGCCGGATTGGGCGAGGGCGAAGTGTCTCTTGTCTGCATGGCCTCCGACTCAGCCGTGAAACGCGGGGTCCACGCGGGCAGCCTGGTCAGGGAAATATCCGCGAAGATAGGCGGGAGCGGCGGCGGCAAACCGGCGATGGGACAGGGCGGCGGCAGGGATTCCGCTCATTTGGACGGGATACTGTCCGAGGCCGGGGATATGGTGCGCGCCCAGATCGCGGAATAGACGATTATCCCGAAAACCGCGCCGGCATGAAAAGGATAATAGCCCTCGATATAGGGACCGTCAGGATAGGAGTAGCGGTAAGCGATCAGAGCGGGATCTTCGCGCAGGGCGTCGCGGTGCTCCGGACGGATGAAAATTGGCTCGATAGATTGTCCGGGATCATATCTGAGTACGACGCGGGGCCTATACTCGCGGGTATACCGCGCCGCACCGACGGAAGCGAGGGACCGGAGGCGGTCCGCACCAAGAGAGTGATCGCGGTGATATCGGAGCGTTTTCCGGAACACGAGATAATAACCTGGGACGAACGCTTCACGACGGTGATAGCGAATCAGGTTTTGATAGGAGCCGATGTTTCGAGAGCGGGCCGTAAGAGCGTGGTGGACAAGGTAGCTGCCGCCGTGCTGCTGCAGAGTTATCTGGACTCCAAACGTCCGCCTGCGCCCGCCGCGCCGGATATACCGCCGGGGAAGGCTCCGAGAGGGCGCGAGGTGAAGCCGAAACACAGACGGGGAGGTGTCGGAGCATGAGCTGTATTTTTTCATCGTGTCCCGCCAAGCTGTCTGTGCGAATCGGGTACAATCAGTCATGAAACTTCCGGAAGGCGTGAAAATGACCCCCATGCTGAAGCAGTACGGAGAGTGGAAGGATAAATATCCCGACTGCCTCCTGCTCTTTCGCATGGGAGATTTTTTCGAATTGTTTTTCGACGACGCGGTGACGGCGTCGGAAGTGCTCGACATAGTGCTGACCGCGCG
>JAISWP010000023.1 GCA_031271065.1 Synergistaceae bacterium | reverse complement strand
AAAACTCGGGGGCCCTAAAACCCTAAAAGAGGAAAATACCTCCGGCCACGACGCCCAGCGCCATTCCGGCGAGCACGTCGCTGGGGTAATGCACGTAGAGGTATACGCGGGAGAACGATATCATCGAGGCGAATACGAAGGAGGTCGCGCCGAGAAAGCCTCCTGCCTGCCAGACCGTCACCACAGCGGCGGCGCATGAGGTCATCGTGTGGCACGAGGGAAACGACGAGTCCTCAGGACGGGAGAGAAGCATCGGCCTGGCGCTGTCCACGTTGCAGGGACGCCGTCTGCGAAAGAGGGGTTTTATCGCGAAGTTGCCGAAAAACGCGCAGGCGGACACGCACATGGTGAGATTGATGCCCACCTGGCGCAGTTTCGCGCTGCAAGCGCAGACGACCGCGTAAATTATCCAGATCGCCCCTTTGTCCCCGAGCTTCGTGAAAAACAGCATCGCTCTGTCCATCAAGGCGGTGCGCGTATGAAGCTCGATCCAATTCAGGAGGAACGAATCTATCTTTTTAATTTTCTGGAAATAACCTTTCATTCGACTACCCCGGAAGTTTCAAAAATACTCGTATTCACCGAGTTTTAAGATTATACCACTAAAAAGCCGCCGTTCAATCAGCAATCGCCGGCGCGGAGTGCGGATATGAAAAGCGGGTAAAATGGATGCTGGCGGAACCGATCGTCATGTGAAATTTCCGTAGGGGACGCCGCCGGAGGCGTCCAGTTATCCGCCGTAAGGGTCATAGGTCTCCATGAAGGGCGCGCCGCCGTCCCCGCCGGACTCCGGGTCAGGCGCCGCCGGCGCGTAGGCCGGATACCGGTAGTCGAACCCGGAATCTTTCCGCACCAGAGCCGCCCCTTTGGGCATCATCAAAACGGCGTAAGGGAGGGGACGCTCTTTGCCGTCCGACGGCACATTGGTCACTATGCCCCTCCAGATGAGTTCGGAGGACCCCCCGCCGTCCAGGTTCAGCGCGGAGGAGAGCCCCAGGGCATGGGCCACCCATCTCGTCTCGTCCATCGTGGTCCCCCTGCTCCGGATGGAACTTCTCCCGTCGATCACGGCCCAGATGAGGCGCTCCCCGTCCGTGCCCACTATGGTGCGCGGATGCCGTTTTTCGGTCACGTCCTCCTTGAAGGTCTCATTGTCTCTCACCATACTCCCCCCCGCCGTCAGCATGGGGCCGGCCTGGAGGACGTCGGTGCAGCCGGCGAAGGACGGGGTATCCCAGTACGACGCTATCTCTATCGAGTCGCCCGGCGCGAAGTGTTCGAGCGCTTCACGCGCGGCGCCCCTGGCGACTATCATAGACGCCCCGGGCGGCAGGAAATGGCTGCCCCAGGACCCCTCCCTGCGCTCCGTCACTATGCCGTCTTTTACGGCAAGTTCCAGCGCGTCCAGGGCCGCGCCCGCCGCGGCGGGCATCATGCCCGCGGTGTAAAAGGACGCCTCTCCGGCCTGGGGAGCCACGTTGTAACGATCGAACAGGACGAAGCCGCTCTGAGTTCTCACGCCGATTCTTGCGAACCCCGGCCCGAACGCCACGATTCCGCTGCTGTTGCTCCACCCCAGAGCGGAGCGGGATTCGAGCGGCTTTCCCGCCGGCACTCCGTCCGTCAGCATCGAACCGATCGGGCGGGAGTTTGAGAAAAAGCCTCCGTTGACGGCCCCTATAGGATCGTAAGCGCGGTGAAATTCCGAAAGCGCGGCCCGTTCCAGCCCAAGCGGAGCGGCGAAGGCTATGCGGGCGTCGACCTCGTCCAGACGCGCCGCTATGGCCGATATATAAAGGGGTTCGTTGCGCGGCGAGCCCACCGGGTTTTCCGGCCCCGGCTCGTTCGGCGTCCCCGGACGGGCGACGCCCTGGCGGTAGATGATCAGGTCGGTCCCGGCGTAGGACATGACCCTGTTCCAGGAGACCGATTTTTTGCAGCTCCGCACCCAGGCAAGGAGCGAAGCGGCGGCGGATTCGGAGAGAGGCGTCGCCCCGTCGATGAGAATCTCCGGCGGAGCGGGAGGGTTCATCTCGGCCGCCAGGAAGAACAGACTGTCCCCTGAACCGAAAAGATCCGGCAGGGACTCGAAGGATTCGTAGAGCGACGCCTCAAAGCCCCACCCCATCATGAACAGGGCGAGGCGGACGCCATTGTGCCTGTCGGCGGAGGAGTCCGGCGCGAAATCTTCCCTGGGCAGAAGCCCGTACCTGACCGCAGAGCCTATCTGGCGGGAAAAGGCGTGCCCGGGGGGAACGTCCGGGGGGTAGAGGGGCTCGCGCGACATCTCGTAGCCGAGTTCCCTGAAAAGGTCCGCCGCGAATTCCCCCCTCGTTACCGCACTCGAGACCGACGGGCCCGCGAGAAGGACGAGCGAGGCAATGACGAGCGAGGCGAAAAACCGGACCGCGCCGCCGCGCGGAAAAAATTTACGTTCCTTCATATATGCTCCTCACATTGCGCGTATGTGCGCGCGAACATGATTATAGCAAAAAAATATTTTATCCGGCGCGCGCATATCCGTAAAAAATTTCGGAACATCGGCGTGACTTGACATTTCTTCCGCAGATTGTATTAGAATATTGCGTCTGGATATATTGCGCGCGACGCGAGCGGACGGGAGGGAACTTATGGGAGTCTTGGGGCGTTTCGGAAAATATCTGCCCATATCGGAACATACACCTTGCGTGAACCTCGAAGAGGGCAGCACCCCGCTGGTGCGGCTCGGCAGGATAGGGGAAGAGCTCGGAGTGGAGCTGTGGGCCAAACTGGAGGGCTGCAACCCCTCGGGGTCTTTCAAGGACAGAGGGATGGTGCTGGCCGTGGCCAAAGCGCTGGAGGACGGGGCGCGGGCCCTCGTGTGCGCATCCACGGGAAACACGTCGGCGTCGGCAGCGGCCTACGCCGCTCACGTGGGCGTCCCCTGCTACGTCCTGCTGCCGTCCGGCAAGGTGGCGCTGGGCAAGCTGGCTCAGGCGCTGATCTACGGGGCGAAGGTCATCTCGGTGGACGGCAGCTTCGACAGGGCCCTCGAAATGGCCCGGGAGGCTTCCGCCGCCCGAGGGCTCGCGATGGTCAACTCCGTCAATCCCTACAGGATAATATCCCAGAAAACCGGGGCGTGGGAGATATGCGAGTCGCTGGGCCGCGCGCCCGACCTGCACGTCATACCGGTGGGAAACGCCGGAAACATCAGCGCGTACTGGGCCGGCTACAAAGATTTCAAATCCTGGGGCAGGATATCGTCCCTGCCCAAGATGATAGGCATACAGGCCGAGGGGGCGGCTCCGCTGGCCACGGGGCGTCCGTGCCCGAACCCGGAGACCGTCGCGACGGCAATCCGCATCGGCAATCCGGTGAGCGCCAAGACCGCCCTCGAAGCGGTGGCGGAATCGGGGGGACAATTCGAGACCGTCACCGACGATGAAATACTGTCGGCCCAGAAAATGCTCGCAAGCCGCGCCGGCGTATTCGCCGAACCCGCTTCCTGCACGACGATCGCGGGACTGGTCAAACTCTCCCGGGCCGGGAAACTCCCGAAGGGCGCGTCAGTCGCCGTCATACTGACGGGCAGCGGCTTGAAGGACCCGGACGCCGCCATGTCGCAGGCAGGGCGTCCCGCTGAGATCGGCTCGTCCATGGAAGAACTCATGGAGGCCATGTCCTGATGCCCGAAAACGCGATACTGAAGGTGAGGGCCCCGGCGACGAGCGCCAACCTGGGCGCGGGTTTTGACACGCTGGGCATGGCTTTGTCACTGTACAACGTGATGACCGTCCGGCGGCTTCTCCCGCCGGGGGAATTCATTCCGGAAGTCACCGGAGAGGGCGCGAGGGAGCTCGCGGACCCGGGAAAAAACCTCATAATAAAGAGCTACCTGAGCGCCTGCGAGGCTTGGGGGGTGGAAAACCCCCACGGCTTCGAGATGCACTCGAACAACGTCATACCCCTGAGCCGAGGACTAGGAAGCTCCGCTACGGCAGTGGTGACCGGCGTGCTCACGGCGAACGCGCTGAACAGGGCCGGCGCGTCGGAGCAGGAACTGCTGCGCACCATGACCAGGCTGGAGGGACACCCGGACAACGTGGCCCCCTGCTGCCTGGGCGGAATGACCGTGGGGTGCTGGGACGGCAGCGATCTGAGATATGTGCGCCTCCCATCCCTTCCTAGAGACATGTACGTCGTGGTGGCGGTCCCGGACGTGAAAGTGGACACCGCCGACGCCAGAAAATCTCTCCCGGACGTGGTCAACTTCGACGACGCGGTGTTCAATCTCGGGAGAGCCGCGCTGACGGCGGCCGCCTGGGCCACCGGGCAGTGGGATATGCTCTCCTGGGGCATGGACGACAGGCTGCATCAGCAGTACAGGTCGAAGCTCTTTCCGGGGGGCGGAGTCATAATGGACAGGGTGAGGGACATACCCGGGTGCCTGGGAGTCGCGATAAGCGGGTCAGGCCCCAGCGTCATCGCCCTCTCCCGGGGCAAGCCGCGCAAACTCGCGGAGACGATGTGCCGCACCTTCACTGAGCACGGAGTGGACTCGCTGTTTTTCGTCCTCGAAGGCAACGTGGGCGGAGCCAGGGTGGAGGCGCTTCTGTGAGCGGTGAGGCGAAAACGGCGGTCCTCAAGTTCGGCGGCAGCTCCGTAGCCGACTCCGACAGGATGAGAGAGGTCACCGCGATAATAAAATGCTATCTGGAGCGCGGATACCGGGCGGCCTGCATCGTATCGGCGATGGGCAATACGACGAACGACCTGCTGGCGCTTGCCGGAGACATCACGGACGAGACGCGCGGCAGGGAGATAGACCAGCTGCTCGCCACCGGAGAGCAGCAGAGCATCGCCCTTCTGGCGCTCGCCCTGAAACGCGAGGGAATACCGGCCCAGTCGTTCACGGCGGCTCAGGCGGGATTTTACGCAAACGGATTCCCGACGGAGGGACGGATATACCGCGTCGCGCCGAAGGCCGTCCGGACAGCGATGGAGGACGGTCTCGTGGCGGTGGTCGCGGGCTTTCAGGCGATAACGGACGACGGAGACGTGATAACCCTCGGCAGAGGCGGCTCGGACTTGTCAGCAGTGGCGCTCGCCGCGGCGCTGGGAGGCGAGTGTCATATTCTGAAGGACGTGCCCGGCGTGATGTCCGCGGACCCCAAAGTGGTGCGGGCCCCGATCAAACTGAGCTGCCTGTCCTATCAGGAGTGCATGGAGTTCTCGTCGCTGGGGGCAAAGATGCTTCAGGCCCGCAGCGCTGAAGTCGCGGCGCGCTACGAGGTGCCGCTGTATGTCGCGTCCAGTTTCACCAAAGAGGAGGGGACCTGGGTGTTACAAGATCTTCCCGTAAGCGAAGGACTCATAATAAAGGGCGTCGTCCACGACACCAAAGTGGCTAAAATAGTCATGATGGGAGTGCCCGACGTGCCGGGCGTGGCGGGTCGGCTTTTCACCAGTCTCGCAGACCGCGGCATAGGGGCCGAGATGATCATTCAGAACAACATGAGAGGCGGCATGAACGATATAGGGTTTTTAGTCCGCAAGGAACTGCTGGACGGGGCCATAGACGTGTGCCGCGGTTTCAGCCGCGACGTGGACGCCCAGGGAGTTTCCTTCAACACGGAGATAGCGAGGGTGTCCATAGTGGGAGCCGGAATAGCGAACCACCCGGATATCCCCTCGCGCATGTTCACCGTGCTGGCAAAAGAGGGGATAAATATAGACATGATAGCTTCCACCGCGCTCGCTGTGACCTGCGTGGTGGCTAACGCCAGGACGGAGGACGCTGTGCGCGCCCTGCACGAACATTTCATAGAGGAGGAGGCGGTTTAAATGAAAACGGCGGTGCTTGGAGCCACCGGTCTTGTGGGACGGGAGATGCTCAAGGTCCTGGAACAGAGGAATTTCCCCGTGACGGAGCTGGTTTTGCTGGCGTCCGAGAGGTCGGCGGGCAAGACGATCGAATTCGGCGGCGCGAGCCACAAAGTGTACGCGGCGGGCGACGATTTTTTCAAGGGCATCGACGTGGCGCTATTCTCCGCGGGAAGCAGCGCGTCGCGCCGCTGGGCCCCGGCGGCCGCGGCGGCGGGAGCGGTGGTGATAGACAACAGCGCGGCGTGGAGGATGGACCCGGAGGTGCCTCTGGTGGTCCCGGAGGTGAACCCGCAGGACATCAAGTCCCACAAGGGGATAATCGCCAACCCGAACTGCTCTACTATACAGGCTGTCGTGGCGTTATATCCGCTGCACAAAAAATTCGGCCTCAATTATATTGCCTACTCCACGTATCAGTCCGTATCCGGCACCGGGAGAGAAGCGATTCTCGCGCTGGAATCGGGAAGCCGGTCCATCCTCGACGGACGCGAGCCGTCGCCGCAGATGGTGTACCCTCATCCGATCGCGTTCGACCTCCTGCCGCACATCGGCCCGTTCGACAGCGACGGGATGACCGAGGAGGAATGGAAGATGGTGCGGGAATCCCGGAAGATAATGCACCTGCCCGACCTCAGAGTGAGCTGCACTACGGTCCGCGTGCCGGTGTTCAAGGGGCACGGCGAGTCCATAATAGCCAGGTTCGACAGCCAGGTCACCCCGGACGAGGCCCGCGCTATACTGAGCGAGGCTCCGGGCGTGGTGGTGCAGGACGACCCGGCGAGCTCCATATACCCGCGCCCCCGCTACTGCGAGGGCAAAGACCCGGTGTTCGTCGGACGGATACGCCGGGACATGGGCCTCGACAACGCGCTCGCCATGTGGGTGGTGGCCGACAACTTGAGAAAGGGCGCTGCCCTGAACGCCGTTCAGATAGCCGAACTGCTGTAACCGCCCCTAATCCCCCCGCCCGCGCGGGGGATTTTTGTATTCTCCGCGCCCGGACGCCGATCCCCCATAACAAAGGGCACGATCCGGGGAAGACCGTGCCATTTGTGCGAGGTGGTGCTTGTGGGGTGGTGTTACACTTCCCAGCCGTTATCCTGTTCGTGCTTTATTATGCAGTAAAAAGGCGCGTCTGTCAATTTTTCGTCAATAAAGGCGTCGTCGAAAGAAAAGCGGAGCAATTCACGTCTCCTCTGAGAGGACAGCAAAAATGCGCTCGAGGCGAGCGCATTTTTTGCCGTGTCAATAAGTTTTATCTTTGCTTCAGTCGAAATCGCCCATGCCGCCCATACCGCCCATGCCGCCGCCGGGCATTCCGGGAGTTTCCTTTTTCTCCGGCTTGTCGGCGATGAGGACGTCGGTGGTGAGAATCATGGCTGCTATGGAGCCGGCGTTCTGGACAGCGCTCCTCGTTACCTTCACAGGATCGATGATGCCCGCCTTGACCATGTCCACGTACTCGCCCTTCGCCGCGTCGAGGCCCTCACCCTTCTTCAGGGACTTGACCTTCTCCACGACCACGTCGCCCTGGAGACCGGCGTTGGAAGCGATGAGGTGGATCGGCTCAGTGAGAGCCTTGCGCACTATGGCGGCTCCGGTTCTGGCGTCCCCTTCGAGCCCGTCGATGAAAGAGTCGAGCTCCAGGAGGCACTGCACCAGCGCCACGCCGCCGCCGGCTACGATACCTTCCTCGACCGCCGCGCGGGTCGCGTTCAGAGCGTCCTCTATGCGGTGCTTGAGTTCCTTCTGTTCGGTCTCGGTGGCAGCGCCAACCTGGATGACGGCCACTCCGCCGACGAGTTTCGCGAGACGCTCCTGGAGTTTCTCCTTGTCGTACTCGGATGTGGAATCCTCAAGTTCCTTGCGTATCTGAGCGGCGCGGTCCTTTATCTTCTGAGAATCGCCGGCGCCCTCGACTATCGTCGTCTCTTCCTTGCCGACGCGGACCCTCTTGGCCTTGCCCAGCATCGAGAGATCGGCGTTATCGAGCTTGATGCCCACGTCTTCGCTGATCACGGTAGCGCCCACGACAGTGGCGATATCCTGAAGCATCGCCTTGCGGCGGTCGCCGAAGCCCGGCGCCTTTACGGCCGCGACCTGGAGTATGCCGCGCAGCTTGTTGACCACCAAAGTCGCGAGAGCCTCGCCTTCCACGTCCTCAGCGATGATGAGAAGCGGCTTGCCGGTCTGAACGACCTTCTCGAGAACGGGGAGCATGTCCTTGACGTTGGATATCTTGCCTTCGACGATCAGTACGTTGGCTTCGTCGAGAGAAGCCTCCATGCGGTCCGGATTCGTGATCATGTAGGGGCTTATGTAGCCTTTGTCGAACTGGAGACCCTCTACCATCTCGAGGGCGGTGCCTACGCTCTGGCTGTCCTCGACGGTGATGACCCCGTCCTCTCCGACCTTCTCCATAGCCTGGGCGATGAGCTCGCCGACTGCCTTGTCGTTGGCGGAAATGGAAGCCACCTGAGCTATCATCTCATGCTCCTTGACCTTGACCGCCTGCTCTTTCAGGCTGTCGACCACGAGATCGATGCCCTTTTCGATGCCCCGGCGGAGCTGGAGCCCGTTAGCGCCGGCCGCCACGTTCTTGATGCCCTCGCGGATCATGGCGCGGGCGAGCACGGTCGCTGTCGTGGTGCCGTCTCCGGCTATGTCATTCGTCTTGGAAGCGACCTCTTTCAGAAGCTGGGCGCCCATGTTCTCGAACGGATCTTCGAGCTCGATCTCCTTCGCTATGGTGACACCGTCGTTGGTGATGGTCGGCGAACCGAACTTCTTCTCCAGAACTACGTTGCGTCCCTTGGGGCCGAGGGTGATGCCCACGGTATCGGCCACTTTATTGACTCCGCGCTCCATAGCGCGGCGAGCGTCTTCTTTGAAGAGCAGTATCTTTGCCATTTATAATCTCCTCCTTAAATATATCTGCGGGTAAGACTTCTTACTTCTCTATTACGGCCAGGACGTCGCGCTCCGAAATGACGAGGAACTCTTCGCCGTCCACCTTGACCTCGGTGCCGGAATACTTGCTGTAGATGATGCGATCGTCGACCTTGAGATCCATCGGGGTCCTCTTGCCCTCGTCGTTGATCTTGCCCTCGCCCACCGCCACGACTATCCCCTCGATCGGCTTCTCTTTTACGGTATCCGGAAGGACGAGACCGCCTTTCGTCTTTTCCTCGTGGGGAGCCGCCTTGACAACGATACGATCACCCAGTGGCCTAAGTTTCATTTCTGCAACCTCCTCGAATTGATAATGCTTGTTTTTTGGTCGTGTTAGCACTCACTTGATTTGAGTGCTAAATTTTACAGCAAGAAGTCTAACCAAACTTGACTAGATTCTCAAGCCCGTTTACGGGCAAATATTCCAAAATATTCTATGTTATATTCATTAATATGCTTTTTTCTCAATTATTCTGCGTTTTTCACCATAAAACAGCCGAGACGCGCGGGACGGTCAGGACGCCGCGCCGGCGCCTCACGCGCCGAGCGGTTAAAAAAGAAATATTTCTCCGAATTACCATGCTGAAATTATAGATATATAATCTTAAACGGCGTAAAAAAAATTTACTCATTTCCATTAATGCGCAAGACTGTCTGAAACGCCGCAAATATAATTGGTATCAGCGCATCTTTAAAAAAACATTCGGCGAGGTGTTTTTGAAATGGAAAAGGTATTTATCAACGGAATATGGCAGTTCAAATTCGACATGCTTCAGGCGGCCGCACTGGGAGCGATCATGTATTACTTCGGGACGTGGCTCAGAGCGAAAATACCGGCCCTCGTCAGGTATTCGATACCCGCGCCGGCGGTGGGCGGCCTCACCGTGGCCGTGATAACGGCCGTTCTCCAGGCGAAGGGAGTCGCCAGTTTCGCGTTCGACGGGACGCTGCAGACGATTTTCATGATCTCTTTCTTCTGCACGGTCGGGATGAACGCCAGCTACAAACTCGTCCTGAGGGGCGGGTTGATGGTGGTCGCTTTCTGGGCCGTATCCAGCACGGTGTCCATACTGCAGAACGCCGTCGGCATCCCTATAGCGACGGGCTTCGGGCTGAATCCCCTCATGGGGATAATCGGGGGGTCCATCCCTTTGATCGGCGGGCTGGGCACGGCCGGGGCGTTCGGGGCGCTGTTCGA
Organism: Synergistaceae bacterium; assembly: GCA_031271065.1. Classification (GTDB taxonomy): domain Bacteria; phylum Synergistota; class Synergistia; order Synergistales; family Synergistaceae; genus JAIRKI01. Next base: position 2,148 of record JAISWP010000023.1, on the reverse strand, counting down.
GGACGAGTACGGCGTGGCGGGGGCGCTCAGCGCGGGGATAGCGTGCGCCACCTTCGGCATGGTGGCCGGTTCTGTAGTCGGAGGGCCGGTCGGCGAGTGGATAATCAAAACCCGCAGACTCGTCACTCCCCGCGGCGCGTCTCACGGCATTTTTTCCAAGGGCCCGCTCAAAGACGACGCGGTGCTGGAGGAGATCGGGGAGTTCACTCAGGCGGGGACTCACGAGGACGCTGAAGAGGAAGAAGAACAGGTATCGGGCCCCCACCTCATGAGAAATCTCTCCTGGATATTGGTGGCGGCCGGTTTCGGCTCCGCTGTGAGCTATTATCTCAAAAGAGCCGGGATCACCCTGCCCCCCTACCTGGGAGCGATGCTGGCGGCAATAATCATCCGCAACGTCGGAGACAAGAGCGAGTGGTACGAGATAGACTCCAAATGCGTCGGGATGATCGGCGACATCTCCCTCGGGCTCTACATAACGATGGCGATCAACTCCCTGCAGCTGCTCCAGCTGGCAAACCTGGCCATGCCCCTTCTGATAATGATGGCGGCCCAGATAGTCCTCATCGTGACACTCGCGTATTTCCTCGTTTTTATGGCCTTCGGCAGAGACTACGACTCGGCGGTCATGGCGGGGGGCCTCATCGGGTTCGGCCTCGGGGCGACCCCCAACGCCCTGGTCTGTATGCAGGCTCTGACGAACAAATACGGCGCTTCGGAAAAAGCCTTCTTCGTGGTGCCGATAGTGGGGGCATTTTTGGTAGACATATCGAACGCCGCGGTCATAGCGATCATGACGGGTTTTATCAGATAACCGGAGGTTAGGTGAGCGTGATGAAAAAAGGCGTCGCGATTTTTTGCGTGCTGGCGTTGGCAGTACTGCTGGCAATGGGTTACCGGCGGGAACAGGACCTGCGTCCGCAGGTCAGGATAAGGATGGCCACCGGGGGCGAATCCGGGATATACTACGCCTACGGCGACGCACTGGCGGAGATCCTAGAGAAGAATATGAACGTCTCCGTCACCGCGATACCCAGCGGCGGCTCGGCGGACAACATCCGCCTTCTCCGGAACGGAAGGGCGGACATCGCGTTCGTGCAGAACGACATAATGACCTACGCTTACAACGGGACCAATATATTTTCCGCCGAGGGGGCGTTCAAGGAGCTGTCCGTTATCGCGGGGCTGTACCCCGAGGTCTGCCAGATCGCGGCGCGGCGTGACATAACGGGCGTCGCCGATCTGAAGGGCAGAAGGGTCTCCGTCGGCGCCGAGGGCAGCGGAACCGAGCTGAACGCCATGCAGATACTCGAATCGTACGGGATGGACTACACCGACGTCGACGTGGACCATCTCGGTTTCAGCGCTTCGGTGGAGGCGTTCCGGGAGGGCAGGATAGACGCGTTCTTCTGCACGGCGGGAGTGCCCACCCCAGCCATAAGCGAGCTCACGGGCGAAGGCGGGGCGCACATCCTGAGCATAGGGGACGCGCGCATCCGTGTCCTCACGGATCAGTACCAGTTTTATTCGCCCTATGTCATCCCGGCCGGCACTTACGCCGGGATCGGCGCGGATATCCAGACCGCGGCGGTCAAAGCGGCCCTTGCGGCAAGCGACAGGATCGACGAGGAAACGGTCTTGAAAATAATAGAGATAATTTTCGGCAGCCGGGACGAGATAGCGAGGATCATCCCGGAGGGAAAGAACCTGAGCCGCGGATACGCGATCGACGGGATGCCCGTCCCCCTTCACCCGGCCTCGGAAAAGTTCTTCCTCCGAAGCCGGTAACTCCCCCGCCGGAACATTCAAAGCGATCATCAGGAGGCGGGCCGAATGCCCGCCTCCCGTCGTCCGCGCACCTCGGAGGCTATCCCCGAGCGCTTGACATACATTCACGTACGTATGTATAATACAGCGTCGTTTTACTTGAAAGACAAAACCATCTTTATCTGTCTTTAAATTAAAACAAGGGGCGGGGCGTCCCGCTCCTCGGCGGGCGGGACTGCGGGGCAAATTTAATGCGCCCGCCGCGGTTCTGATTTGTAACTATATTTACTCTATCTCTGTAAGGAGGGGATGACTGAGGGGTGAGAAGAACTAAAGAGAGCGCCCTTGAGAAGAGGCGGAAACTGCTCGACGCGGCGCTGG
>JAISWP010000008.1 GCA_031271065.1 Synergistaceae bacterium | reverse complement strand
CGTGTTCGAATACGGACGGATAGACGCGCTTCGCAGCGGCGGGGACGTAACGATACTGGCGATGGGGCATCTGGCGGTTTCAGCGGTGAAGGCGGCAGATCTCCTGGCGGCGAAGGGTGTCGGGGCGCAGGTGCTCCACGCGTCCTCCCCCCTCGGGATGTCTCCCGAGGATTTCCTGTCTCAGGTGGGCGTAAAACCTCTGGTGACCTGCGAGGATCATCACGCCGACACCGGACTCGGGGCTTCGGCGGCGTTGATGCTGGCGAGGGCCGGCCGGGCCGTGAAGATGAAAAACCTGGGAGTTTCGCGCTACGGCGAGTCCGGGCCGGCCGGCGAGGTGATCGCGAGGATGGGATTGTCCCCGGAGGGCATAGCCGAAGCGGCGGAGTCGCTGCTGTAGATGCTTGGAGCGGGCGATCTCGTCTTTCTCTGGTCCCCCGTGAAGGGGGACTGCTTTCTGGTGCGCCTTTCTCCAGGTTCGGTCCAGGGAAGCCATCTGGGACAGATGAAACACGACGACATCATGGGGCGCGGGTACGGGGACGTCATAGATACGAACAAGGGCTCGCCGTTTTTCATCCTGCGTCCGACCGTGGGCGAGTACACGCGGAGGATAAAGAGGCAGACCCAGGTCATATTTCCGAAGGACAGCGCTTTTATCATCGAGCATCTCAATTTCGGCCCGGGTGCCTCCGTAGTGGAGTGCGGGACCGGGTCCGGCGGGATGACGACGGTGTTCGCCCACTTCGTGGGCGGCGGCGGACGTGTGTTCACCTACGACAGAAGGGACGACTTCTCGGCTCTCGCGCGCAGCAACGCGGAACGCTGGGGGGTGGCGGACAGGATCGAGTTCAAGGTGCGTGATCTGAGGGACGGTTTCGACGAAACCGATGCCGACGCCGTGTTTTTGGACGTCCGCAACCCGTGGGATTTCATCGGGATCGCCCGCAGCGCCCTGGCCTGGGGTCACAGGCTGGGGATCATAGTTCCCACGTTCAACCAGATAGAAAATACCCTCACCGCACTGAACGAGCATGGTTTCGTCGATATACAGGTGCTGGAGCTCCTGATGCGTTATCTCAAGACCGACCCGGCTCGCATAAGACCGGACGACACGATGACCGCCCACACCGGATTTCTCATTTTCGCGTCAAAAGCGCGCCCTCTGCCTGAACCTCGCGAGGGAGAACCGCCGGAGGATGCGGAATAGACGCGCCCTCCTTCACGTCTGCTGCGCCCCAGACGCCACCGTGCCGTGGCCCGCGCTGCGCGGCGAGGGATACGACACGGCGGCTTTCTTCTACGGGAGCGGCATACACCCGAGGGAGGAATGGGTTGCGCGTTCGGATGCCGTCAGGCGTCTCGCGGGATATGTGGGCGGGAGCGCCGAGTTTGCCGAATACGACCCGGAGTCCTGGTTTGCTGCGATGAAGGGCATGGAGGACGAGCCGGAGGGCGGAAAGAGGTGCGCGGTCTGTTTCGGGCTTCAGCTTGCCGCCGCCGCCCGATACGCCGCGTCAGAGGGATTCGAATATCTGTGCACCACTCTTTCCATCAGCCCCCATAAGTCCCCACCCCTGATAAACGGCGTCGGAGCGTCAGTATCGGCCGCGGCGGGGCTGAAATGGATCGAGCGTGTGTGGAGGAAGAACGACGGTTTCAGATTATCTGTCGCAAGGAGCAGGGAAATGGGTCTTTACAGGCAGAATTACTGCGGATGCGTTTACAGCATGAGGCGGCAGGAGGCCGCGGGGAGTATATTTATATTATGACACAGGACGTTTCAAATCCTTCCGGCAAGCTGTCGCCGGAAGCTCTGTCCCGCTCGGTGTTCGCCAGCCTGGGACGCGTCAGGCCGGAGGTTCTGGTGGGGCCGGCTGTTGGAGAGGACGCGGCCGTCATAAGATGGCCGGAGGGAAAGCTGCTGGTGTTCGCGGCCGACCCGATAGTCGGCGCGGCCAAAGGCGCGGGCAGGCTCCTGGTCCGGGTCAACGTGAACGACATAGCCTCAAAGGGCGGGGAACCGGCCTATATCGCGGTCACACTCATACTGCCGCCGGACATGGGGGAAGGCGCCGTCTCCCACGTGATGGGCGAGATTCATTCGGAGTGCGAAAAACTAGGGATAGCCATTGTGGGGGGGCATACTGAGTTCAACGGCATGTACAGCCACCCGGTGCTGTCCGCCGCCCTGATAGGGATGGCCGACAGAGTCTATACGGCCTCGGACATACGCCCGAAAGATGTGATCTTCGTCACGGGGCATATTGGCATCGAGGGGATGGCGATACTCGCCTCCGACCGCCCTGATCTGCTGCGCGGCGTCCTGTCCCGGGACGAGACGGCCGAGGTGGAAGGCTGGATGGATCAGACGTCTGTGCTGGACGCTTCCCGGCTTATGCGCGGATACGCGTCCTTCATGCACGATCCCACCGAAGGCGGTTTCCTGGGGGGGCTGCACGAAATATGCAATCTGGCCGGATTGTCCGCCGACATAGATAAAGCCGCAGTTCCCCTCCACGAGTATACGCGCAGAGCCTCGGAATATCTCGGGTTCGATCCCCTGAGGCTTGTAGCGTCCGGCAGCCTCATGGCCGTGGTGCGGGAGGATAAGGCGGACGCCGCTGAGGGTGTTTTTAAAAAATCCGGGACGGCGATATCCCGCGTGGGGCGCATGACCGATTCCGCCCGCGCCGCGCCCTCTGCGCCGGAATACGCGGAGGAACTGTGGGGGCTCCTGAAGCGCCCGGATGTCTGATGTTCGATTATATATCAGGCCGGTGATTTCAGCGGATTTTATGGGGCAAAAGGCGATACTTTAGTATAATAGGGACAAAAGCAGTGCGAGGAGTGGTCGTTTGAACAAACTTGTCCGATTTTTGCCGCTTCTGTGCGCGATCTTCATCGGCGCCGGCGGCATATACATTGAGATGGACAGGGAGAACGTCCCGGAGGCTGCCGGCAGCGTAGTCGAAGTGCTGGTATCTCCGGGCCAGAGCGCCCGGGCGATAGCGTCGGAATTTGAACGCGCGGGAGCGGTGACGGACGCGGGCCGGCTGGCGCGCCAGATGGTCCGCGCGGGCATAGACAGAAAACTGACGCCCGGGGTATACAGGGTTACGGCGGGGCGTCCGCGGGAGGTCGTTCGCGAACTTGCCGGCATGAAGCCGGACGTCCCGAGGGTCACGATACTGCCGGGGGCTCTCTGGGACGATATAGCGTCCTCTCTGGCTCCATCCGGCGGGAGCGCGCTTCTCGAAGCGGCTCTCGCCAAAGGCGGTAATTTCCCCGAGGGGCTGCGGACCCTGCTCCCGGAGGAAACGAGGGACAGGATAGTGTACCTGGCGCCCGAGACGTACGCGCTGGACCCCGGGGACGGGCTCGCGGACGGACTGGTGCGGGCCGCCTCAGGAATGTGGTGGAAGCAGCACGGGGAGAGCATCCCGTCCGGCGCCACCGGAGAGGACCTGAGGTCGCTCGGCATACTCGCCTCCATAGTCCAGAAAGAGGCCCTGGCCGACGCGGACCGTCCCGTAATAGCGGGAGTGTTCAAAAACAGGCTGGCGAAGGACATGCCCCTTCAGTCATGCGCTACTGTGGTTCACGCCTGGCGCGAGCGCGGGGTGAAAATAACCTCCGTGAGTTATAATGACGTGAAGATAGATTCGCCGTTCAACACGTACATACATAAAGGACTTCCTCCCGAGAACGTGGGAACGCCGTCTGAAACCTCCTGGGAGGCGGCTCTGCGTCCGGCCGGCACCGATATGCTGTTTTTCTTCGCCAAATCGGACGGGACGCACGTTTTCACCCGCACCTACGAGGAGCATCTGGCCTCTCAGAAGGCGGAAAGAGGCAGGTAGACGACGGTGAAAATGGAGCGTTTCGTCCTGAAAATCCCCAGGAAGGATATATGCTACGTCTCCTGGACGATAGACGCTTACGAAGGCACGGCGTTTCTGAAAAATGAGCGCGAGGAAGGGGTAGTTTCGATTTTCTGCCCGCCCTGTCAAAGGGACGAAACGGAGAGGATAATCGCCGCACTGAAGAGGGAAGGCGTGGCGATAGAACGGTTGGGACAGACGGAGCAAACGGAGGACAATTTGAATGGGGTTATCTGATTTAAGGGAATCTGTTTCCGGGATCAAGGGGGCGGATTACGCTGATCTCTACGCGTCAAAGGGAATTTCTCACTCCGCCAGGTATGATGACGGGCGCATGGATACCATATCGTCCTCGCAGTACGAGGGTCTCGGGCTGCGGGTGCTGATCGGGGAGAACTCGGTCTATTCCCACGCTATGGGCACAAGGATGTCCGACGCTGATTCCGCGATAAAAGACGCGGCCGGCATGTCCGGTCTCAGTATCGCGCCGTGCGGAGACGGGGCATCTCTTTTCGAGGACCGGGAGCTCACGCTCCCCCCGGTGGAGACCGGTTTCCTGAGGGAGCTGGACGCGTCTCTGCGCGCCGGGTGCGCGTATCTGAAGCAGCTCACGTTCCGGTTCCGGTCCAGCCGCAAGCTGGTCATGGTGATACGCGGGGACGGCAAGCTCGTCCGCGACGACAGAGTCTACACGTCATTCGCGGTCTCCGTCGTGGCGGAGCGTGACGGCAGGGTCGAGACTGGATACGAGGCGAGGTCGCTGAAAATAGGTCTTGATGATTTTTGGACTGCCTTTGACGGAGAGGGGCCGAACTCTCCCGAGGGCATAGCGGCGGCGGCGCTGGAGAGGGCTTTGAAGATGCTGGACGCAAGGCCGTGTCCGGCCGGGACCATGACGGTGCTTCTGGATGGGAGCGCGGGCGGCGCCATGATACACGAGGCCTGCGGGCACGGTCTGGAGGCCGATATTGTCCAGAAGGATTTTTCGGCGTTCAGGGACAAAATAGACTCTCAGGTGGCCTCTCCCATAGTGACGATAATCGACGACGCGACCCTGCCGGGCAGGTGGGGTTCATACGCCTTCGACGACGAGGGCTCTCCCGCCGCGAGAAACGTGCTGGTGAAGGACGGAGTGCTCAGGAGCTACATGACCGATATATTCTCGGCCCGGAGGGGAAACCTGCCGGTCACCGGCAACGGGCGGAGGGAATCGTACCTCGACATACCGATGCCTCGGATGAGCAACACGTTCGTCTCTCCGGGGACGAGCTCCTTCGGCGAAATGCTGTCCGGCATGGAAAGCGGCCTGCTCGTCAGGAAAATGGGCGGCGGCGAGGTCAACCCCACGTCCGGCGATTTCGTATTCCAGGTCACGGAGGGTTATCTCGTGGAAAACGGCAGGATAGGCCCGCTGGTGAAGGGCGCGACCCTCGCCGGCAATGGGCCGGAGACGCTTTTCGGCGTCGCCGCGGTTGGCAGCGAGCTGACGCTCGATTCCGGCATGTGCGGAAAGTCCGGCCAGGGGGTCCCGGTCACCGACGGACAGCCGGCGATGCTGATAAAAAGCCTGACGGTGGGAGGCGCGGACGCAGGAAATGCCGCCTAAACGCAGAAGCGCCCCCAAAGCGACCGACAAGCCCGCAGCCAGAAAGCCGTCCCAGGCCCGGAGGGATGGACTCCTGAAGGAATGGGCGTCTGTCCTGGACGATCTTGTGGAACGCTTTGCGGTCTATTTCACCATAGCCGTCTCCGTGTTCCTCATCGTCGACATATACCTGATAGCGAGCACTGTCTCCGATCTCACGGGCAGTTTCGGCAGGACCCTGCGCGAGATGATGATAGGCAATCTCGGGGGAGGAGTGCTCATATTCCTGCTCTTTATTTTCTATCTCGGCATGTCTTTTATCTTCGGCAGGCGCGTGCCGCATCCGTTCAATCAGGCTCTCGGCGTTCTGACGCTTTACTTCTGCGTCGTCCTGACCCTGGGCCTGACGCAGATGCCGCCGGCGATGTTCCGGCCGAGGGCCGGTTCGATACTCGAAGCCGGCCGCGCCGGGCTGATTTCCGCCGAATGGCTCTATTCGAACGTCGGACCGCTGGGAACGACCCTCACCGGCATGACGGCCATATCGTTCACTCTGTACTTTTTCGGTTTCACCGCCCCGTTCCAGTCCGCGTACAGCTATCTGGCGGACGTCGCGGCGCGCGCTTTCTCAGGACGGAAGAGGGACGGTAAAAGCGAATCGGATCGGGGAGAATCGGGAGTTGAATCCGAGGACGCCGCGGAGGACGAAGCCGGCGGCGGCGAAGATGAGGAAGAGAGTGAGTTTTCTGTCTCGTCGGAGTACGGGGAATCTGACATGGAACTCCCGTCGCCTGTGGATGTGGAGACGGTCGACGAGATGGATCCCGGCGAAGAAGGGGACGGCGCGCCGCCCGGTCAATTCCCGCCTCCGTTCGACGTTTACGGAAAGCCCGACGACGACGACGGAGGCATAACGGTGGATATGGCCCGTCCCTGGGGGGAGCGGATAATAGACTCCCTCGGGCATTTCGGGGTTGAGGCCGAGCTGGCCGATATACTGATCGGACCTACCGTCATACATTTTCGCGTCCAGCCGCTGCCGGGTGTGAAGGTCAACAAGATCGTCTCACTGGCTAACGACCTGGCGATGGCGCTTGCCGTCGCGAGCCTCAGAGTCGAGGCGCCGATACCCGGGCATCCTTACGTTGGCATAGAGATACCGAATCCGAAACGCCGGGGCATAACGCTCAGGTCTATCATAGAGGAGGACGAGTACCAGGATACGGACAGAAGCCTGCCGCTTCCGATGGGAGTTACCATAAACGGGGATCCGCTCGTCGTGGGGCTCGAAGAACTGCCGCATCTTCTGGTGGCGGGGACGACGGGTTCCGGCAAGAGCGTTTTCGTCAACGCCTGCATAGTCGGGCTCTGTTCCATGAGGAAGCCCGATGAGCTGAAGATGGTGCTTGTGGACCCTAAGCGGGTCGAGATGGCCGTTTACGAGAAATTGCCGCACATACTGACCCCGCCGGTCACCGATCCCAAGAAAGCGGTGCACGCGCTGGGGTGGGCGATACGCGAGATGGAGCGCCGTTACACACTTTTCGCCATGTCGCGCGTGAGAAACCTTCAGTCGTACAACGAGATAGTCCTCCCCAAGGACCGGCTCCCTCACATAGTCATCGTGGTGGATGAACTCGCGGACCTGATGATGACCGCGGCCAAAGAGGTGGAGGAATACATCTGCCGTCTGGCCCAGATGGCCCGCGCTACCGGCATCCACCTGATGCTCGCCACGCAGAGGCCGTCGGTGAACGTGATAACCGGCCTTATCAAGGCGAACGTGCCGGCCCGCGTGGCCTTCACGCTTCCGTCGATGATGGATTCCAGAACGATAATAGACTCCGGAGGAGCTGAGAAGCTCCTGGGCAAGGGGGATATGCTGTTTTTGTCGACTCATAACCCGAAGCCGCTGCGTGTGCAGTCGCCCTGGATCGACGAGCGTTCGATCGCCAGATGGCTCGATTATCTGGTCGGCATGTTCGGCGAGCCGATCTACACGGACATAGACGACCAGGGAGACGTCCCCGCCGGTTTCGAGGAGGACGGCAGTTTCGACGACCCGTTGCTGGAAGAGGCGGTGAAGGTCGTCATATCCAGCGGAATGGCCTCGGCCAGCGGATTGCAGCGCAGGCTCCGCGTCGGATTCACCAGGGCCGGGCGGATAGTCGACATGATGGAGTCGGCTGGCATAATCGGTCCGGCGGACGGCGCCCGCCCGAGAGAGATACTGGTCGACGAGGATGGCGCGGAAGAAATACTCGAGAGGCTTGGAGTATTGAAATAACGATGGGCGTGATGTCCGTGGTCTCGTCCCGGGACGTCGATATCACGGTCCGGACGGATTCGATATCGGGCAAAGGGATAGCGCGCTCACTCTTTCTGCTCGGGGGACGCCCTCCGGAAAAGTCGTGGCTTGCGGACCTGGCGTCGCGCAATTCTCCGAAGGTGTGGGCAGTCGACAGCGGAGCCGCTTCGTGCCGCTTGTCCGGAATAGACCCGTCTGAGCTGATAGGCGACAGGGACAGTTCGAGCCCGGACGATTGGGAGTGGGCCCGTTCGCGCGGAGCGCGGGAGAGGCTTTACAACAAGGACAAGGACAGGACCGATTTTCAGCTGGCCCTGTCCTTGTATATCGAGGATGTGAGAAAAACGTCCGGGCGGGGATTCGGTCATGTCCTGACAGTCTCGGGTTGTTTCGGAGGGGCGCTCGATCACCTGCTGAGCATAGTCGATACGCTCGCCCTGGATGAAGGTCCGTTTTTCCGCTGCATGATGGACGATCGCGAGGGCGTTTTTTTTATACATCCCGGCATAACGTCGTCCATAATCTTTTCGAAGTCTCCCGAAGCGGTATCGCTCCTTTCGATGACCGACGGCTGCGAAGCCGGCATAGAGGGGGTAAAATGGCCCCTCGATTCGGAGATCATCGAACGGAGGCTCCAGTGGGCCGTGAGCAACGAGGTTTTATCCTCGGGAGACGGCGCGCGTCCCGTCAAAGTGAGCTGCCGCAGAGGCGTACTCGCGTTCTGCTGGCGGTTTTAACGGAAGGATTTTGCCGTCCGGTTTTTGTGTTTTTTTATATGATATTCGGTAAAACGTCTGGTGTGCTTTAAATAATTAAAACGCCGCGCCATTTCAAGCGCCTTTATTTCATAAAAGTGCATATCGTCTGATATTTGTTCAAACCGCGTAGTTTGACCGGAAACGCGTGATGATTTAAAATTTATCCAAGATTAAGCAATTGATTGTAAGGATTCCGCGTGTTCGCAATGCTTCTTGCGTACCTTGAGGTTTAAGGAGAAGGCGGAGCGATAGATTCGGAAGGAAGGAGGAGAGATAGTGGTTTTTACTGATGCTAGCGATGATTTAACAGCTATAATCAGCCAGCCATAACATAAACTTTGCCCACATAAGCCGTCATACCGGCATCTTAAGCGTTTCCCGCCCCTTAAATACACGAGTTCCGATATCTTCCCGAGGTTTTCCAGCGGTGGTTTGCCGAAAATTTCTCCCTTCTGAGAGCCCTCGGCGGCTTGATGTTCCTCGCTGTCCCCGAAATCATGCGCGCCTCGGAATATCCGCTGCGCGGGCTTGTTTTTTTCAAAAAATCCGACGCGCGGAGGGCGTGCCTCGGAAGCGCGCCGCTGCGCCTCGGATTCGATCGGGGGTGGCTCCGTAGGGTTCAGGGCGCAGTGAGCGGCGCCGACTGATTCCGGAGGGCGCCGTCATGAAGGAGACGGGGCTGCGGTTTTGCACCGTTTCAACCGGTGGTATTTGTATATTTTTTTAAAAGATCGAATATTAAGAAGGGGTGATTTGAGATGTACCGTCCCAGGTTCGTTCCGATCGTGTTTTTATTCCTGGCCGTTGCGCTCCTTTTCCCGGTTGCCGCGTCAGCGGGATTGGATTATTCTGATAGTGGCACTGCGATTACCATTACCGGTATAGGCGATTATAACCTTACTGCAAACTCAGGTGTTCTCACTATCCCGGATATGATTGACGATCAGCGTGTTACGGGAATAGGCGATCGAGCGTTTTATAGGTTGTCTGATATTACGTCCGTCATCGGCGGAGCTAATCTGAAGGATATCGGAGCAGAAGCGTTTTATCAGTGCGATGGTCTTGAGAGCGTGAACCTTCCTGTTGCGAAAGATATCGGCGATTGGGCGTTTTATTACTGTGGTGATCTTAGGAGCGTGAGCCTGCCTGCGGCGGAGAATATCGGAG